>CALZJV010000684.1 GCA_945787595.1 uncultured Desulfobacterales bacterium
CGACCTTGGTGTCGAAACCGGTGCCGCTGATGTCCTTTCCCATTTCATCAATGATAATGATGTCGGCCTCGTCAAAAGGCAATGCCGGAGCGAATTGCTTGGCATTTTTGAACAGCCTTTTTTCCATTTCTAGAATGTCATCGGATCGGCAGATACCAATTTGGGCGGTGTGGCCGTATCCGTTCTCAACAACCCCCAGGCCGAATAAAACATTGGCGGATTGCATAATCTTGCGTGCCACGGTCTGTATTATTCTTGGATAGCCAAATGTCAACATGGCCTCGTGATAGGCGGCGGCGCCTTCCTGCTTACCCAGACCGATGGCCATCATTTTAAGTAAGCCGCTTTCAAATTCGTGCTCAAATTCTGTGTGTTTCTTGATGCGATTAATCAAAACAATATGATCGGCTTCCGATGCTAACTTATCCAGATAAACAGTCAGGTGATCCTCCGTTTCTCCAATCCTTACAACTTCAAGGGATGACCGGATGGGTGCCCCGACGTCTTCTTCAACAATTCCCAGATGCTCCAACACGCGTTTTTGGCCGGCAGCCGTAGCCGCGCCATGGCTTCCCATGGCTGGAATGATAAATGGCTCCAGTTTTAATTGCTTCAGGTAAGAAATAACCGCTTTTACAATCGCGCTATAATTGGCAATCCCCCGACTGCTGCAGGCGACCGCAACCGTCTGTCCGGGACTGCTAGAGGTTCTCAGCTTCAAGTTCGACAGTTGCGTATTAATTTCTTCAGAAACATTGTCCAAAGTAGTATCGTCGAAAGTTTGTCGGACACGAATCATATATGGGTATTCCATTTTAACTCATTTCCTTCCTAGTGCCCATAGTGGGGTTTTTTTGGCCAGCATGATCATGATGAAAGCAGCTGAGGGTTTTCCGCGAAGGCGTATCAGGTTTCAGCCCAGCCGCCGGCCAAAAAAACGGCCAGTTTGATCGAAAAAGAGACTGAGGTCATTGGCAATATAGTTTCATATCAGCATTAAAAGCGAATATCGAATATAGAAGGAAGGAATTCTATCGATTTTTATTGGTTTAAAGGACAGAGCGCAGCGATTCCATAAATCTTCAATCTTAAATCGTCAATATTCAATTCCGGCTTGTCCGGGTTGGGAAGACTTTTTCCAATAACCTTTACGAATAATTCGCATAGCTAACTCAAGATGTTGCCGGATCGCATTTTCAGCTTTTTTTATATTGCGATGTTTAATCGCTTCCATGATTGGGTTGTGGGTGGAAACATACTGGTAAGCCGTTTCAAAAAAATCTTTCTCTATATTTAAAAAGACTTGCAATTGGCTTTCCAGAGTCCGCCAGACCTCGAGTAGTTTCCGATGACCCGACAATTCGCAGATGGTTTGATGAAATCTTAGGTCTTCGGAAATCATTTGGTCTAAATTCCCGGTTTGTGAAGCCTTCTGCATGGATTGGATAATCGTTTCCAGTTTTTTAATTTTCTTTTCATCCAAATTCTCAATCATAAGTCTTACAGCCAGCTCTTCCAGGGAACTTCGCAAGGAATAAAGTTCCTCCATGTCCTTTTCGGTAAACTGAGCGACGTGTGTTCCCTTGAATGGTTTTGTTTCGACGAGTCCTTCTTTCTCCAAATATCGCAATGCCTCTCGGATGGGAAACCGACTTATTTGCATCTCTTCGGCTAGCTGCATCTCGACCAAACGTTCACCTGGTTTTAGCTTTCCGCTTCGAATGGCATCTCTAATTTCTTTTAAGGCCTGATCCGTTAACGTTACACGCTTTTGCCTCGAGAATACCGGGGACATAGAGTCTCTCTTTTCTAGTTTCAGGTTTCTGGTGTCAGGTGTCAGCGTTTAGGAAACGCTTTTTCTGAGCCCCTCCGAGGCCGTTTCCAGCCAGGGTGGCAATGCTTTCCAGCCGGAGGCATGAAAGCAGGCGTCTTAATTGGTTGAATTTCAACTCCGCGTTTGCTCAGGAACTTTCCACCCAACTATCCGAATATCACCACGCCCTGCTGACACCTTACACCTGAAACCTGAAACCTTTTTTTACAAAACAACACACACAACCAGATCATTTACATTTGTTCCCGTCGGTCCGGTGACAACCGCATCACCGGTGGCCTTTAGGATCGTGGCGATATCGTGTGCCATCAACATCTGATAGAGGTCAAAACCCTTTTCTGCTGCCCTTATTTTCGTTGATCCGTCCGTAATTGCTCCTGCTAACGACGTCGGACCATCGGTACCATCTGTATCCAGGGCACAAAACACGATCGGATCCTTTCCGCCTAATTCGAGACAAGCTCCAGCGGCAAGCTCCTGATTGGCGCCGCCCCGGCCGGAAGCATCGGCGTGAACTCTTACCGCAGTTTCTCCGGTGGCAACCAGCGTGCATGGGGGCCGGATCGGATTGCCTGACAATTTAATTTCATTTGCAATTGAGGCAATGGTACGTCCCACCTCACGGCTTTCACCATTAAGAAGCGTTGTCAGCAAAAGGGGGGTTAATCCGAGTTCTCTTGATTTCCTGGCCGCTCCTTGCCACAGTTCGCGAGTTTTTACGACCATACAATAATGCAATGGTTGACTGGAGAATGATTTCGGTGTCTCTTTTTGCGGGGTGGGAGTGGAAAGATAATTACGAACTTGTTCAGATACATTTTCCCACAATCCATATTTTTTAAGAACCTTTTCTGCATCCGCCAGGGTGGTGGAATCGGGACTGGTCCAATCGGTATTCCATTCCATGCTGTCGGTCTTTTCATCCGAAACCGTAAGGCTGATAACGGTGGCAGGCAGCATCCGAGGTGCCAACCGTCCTCCTTTGATACGCGAAAGATGCCGCCGGACCGTCATGATTTCGGTAACATCCGCCCCGCAATGTATCAACAGCTGATTGATAGTGACCTTGTCATTGAGTGATAGTCCCTCAACAGGATAAACTGACTGCGCTGAGACCCCGCCGGACATCAAACAAAATACCATGTCCCCTTGCCCGGCTTTCTCTGTAAGGCGCCAGATTTCTTTGCCGGCCGCAAGGCTGGTTGCATCCGGCACGGGGTGGGCTGATTCGGCCACCCGAATTCTCGATAAAGTTCCAAGCATGTCGCAAAAAGGATTTTTCTGCCCCTTTTTTATGGCGATAAACCCATCGGTTATTCGATCGCCGAGGATTTCTTCCAATGCAACCGCCAAGGGGTAGGTCGCTTTGCCGGCACCAATCGCATAAATTTTATTGACTTTATCTAGGTTGAAAATATCTTCGTTCACCCGGAGCAGGTTGCCATCCAGTGTTACGTATCGTTTGACGGCAGCAAGCGGGTCTACATGTTGGAGAGCCTGCTCGGCGATATCGAGTGCTGTTTCCCGTCCTTTTATAAA
>CALZJV010000685.1 GCA_945787595.1 uncultured Desulfobacterales bacterium
GCTGAAGTCGGTCCCAAGGGTTGGGCTGTTCGCCCATTAAAGCGGTACGCGAGCTGGGTTCAGAACGTCGTGAGACAGTTCGGTCCCTATCTGTTGTGGGCGCTGGAGAATTGAGAGGAGCTGTCCTTAGTACGAGAGGACCGGGATGGACGGACCTCTGGTGTGCAGGTTGTCATGCCAATGGCAATGCCTGGTAGCTATGTCTGGACGGGATAACCGCTGAAAGCATCTAAGCGGGAAGCCCACCTCAAGATTAGTTCTCCCTTGCTTCATTTCGGTGAAGCGCTGAAGGTCTGTGGTAGACTACCACGTTGATAGGCTGGGTGTGTAAGTACGGTGACGTATTGAGCTTACCAGTACTAATTGACCGTGAGCCTTGACCCCCTTACTCTAGGTCCTGAAGTTGATAATAGTTAAAACGTTAATGAGGTCATTATGTGATGGCCTCATTTTTTTTTGATTGAATGTGAAGGGCTCTTCTAAAATCTGTAAGCATTTCCTTTTCCGTGATATGAAATTCTCATATAAAAAAAGGGGCGTCACTCCCCCATAGTGGAGATTGTCTCAAGGGTTTGAAGGATTAACACTTCCTCAGGATGTGAAGCGCTGGATTTAAAAAAAGGATATGGGAGGTGTTTTTTATTTTCCGCCGAATAGCAATATATCGTCAACGGAAGAAATGAATGAGTTGTCTAAGGAAATTCAATCGGCAGCCGCGGATTCAGATATTTTTTATGAATTAACTTATGACCATTGATTTTGGATGATATCAGCCGGTTTCTGTTCTTAACAGAATTTATTCATGACATAAACATATGTAACGGGACAAACACAAGAAATATATACATGAGTGTTTTATGATAACTTTTTAATCCGTCAACGGAGACGGTATTCTGTACCCATTCTCCCGTGACCTTCCAGTATGCTCTGGGGTGTTTCACCGCGTACATTGCAAAACCTGAAAAGAGTGCAAAAAAGAAGATTATTTGAAATATAAAAAAACAAATGACCCGAGAGTTGTGTGTCCTATACAGAGTGTTGATTTAATATCCAGCACAAGGTGGCTTCTGATATCATCAAAAAGGGTTTTTATGCGATCGCGGGCAAATGGTATCCATTTCAGCATATCAGCATGTTCATTATCGGCCGGAGACCAGTAAAGTCTGATTAAACAACTTATCATGAAAGTGTATGCCGCCACAAAATGAACAAACCACAGCCAGCCCATTAAATACTGCTTTGAAAACACGGCATGCTCAAGGGGACTGCGACTGAAACAGGGCATGGTAAGGCCCGGGGATGATCCGATAGAACATGTCGGAATCGACCTGTACTGGGATGGAGAAGTTGAAATAATAGACGTCTCTGACTACGAGCCTAAACGAATACCATCTATAAAGTGGAGAGAATGCATCAGGAAGACCTGTCTAGCCGACAGGCAGGTATGATGAATACGGTATTCCTTCATATAGCGCATAATCATGACACGGGTAGATTTTTTTCCTCACATCAAGACAGGATGTCTCCACAAATTTTACGGCCTGAGTGCGGAGCAGGCAGGCCGGACCGCTAATTATCGCAGTTTCAGTCCCCGGACTTTCCAGGGAAGTCGGAAATCACAAAACATCTTGCTGGATCAGCATTTTTTCTGCTAAAATTAAAACAGGCTTAAAAAGCAATTTTTTATCTTTAAAATGGCAAATCCTTTAAATTCTGACCGAGCCTAGAGGGCATGGATTTCTATCTTTGATAAATTAACTCAGATTATGACAAACCATACCCTAAACCACACAGCCCGAAAAAAACAAAGAAAAAAATTGCAAACGTCTAAGGCGAAGAACGAACCACTTCCCTGTGATTTAACTAATAAATCCACGTACGCCTTGGTCGGATCCTTGATCGTAGTCGGGATTGCACTGCGCCTCTTCAATCTTGATTTTCAAAGCTTGTGGTTAGACGAAGTCACGTCTATTCAGTTAGTCAGTGCAGATTCTTTGGCAGCGGGATTTACGAAGAACTGATATTTCGAATCGGTTTTCTGACGTTCTCGTCTTTGATCAACCACCCATTACAAAAGACCTTTATAGAGGAACTCGACAGGTTCGGCTGGACAGAGGGAAAAAATATCACCATCGAGTGGCGGTCCATCGACAGCGACGAGAAACGATTACCTGAAGTTTTATCTGAACTTTTCGGACTCGACCTGCGTGTGCTCGTAACCTTTACAACACCGATCACGCTTGCCGCAAAGAAAGCAACCACTAAAACTCCCGTTGTCTTCTGGGGCGTTTCCGACCCGTTGGGGAGCAAGATCGTTCCCAGTCTATCGCAGCCCGGCGGCAATGTCACAGGGATTTCCCAAATGGACACGGAGCTTTGCGGCAAACGCGTGCAGCTTCTCACCGAGGTTATGCCGCATCTCAAGCGCCTCGGCGTGCTCCTCTATCCAACGGTGTCATATGTGCCCGCGATGCTAGCGCGTACTCGCCAAGCGGCGGCGACAGCCAATTTGGAAGTTCGTTTATTCGAAGCGGAATCACCGGAAGAGTTAGACTCAGCTTTCATGGCGATGGATCGGGAAGATGTGGAGGCCTTCGTGCAGATTCCCCACATTATGTATTGGGATAATCGCAAGCGGATAGTGAACCTGGCGGCCAGGTACCGACTGCCGGGGCTCTACGAAACGACGGAGTTCGTAGACGACGGCGGGTTGATGGCCTATGCGGAGAACTTACCTGATCATCTTCGGCGAGCGGCTGCTTACGTGGATCAAATCCTACGGGGTAAGGATCCGGCGGACCTGCCCGTAGCGCAACCCATGGTGTTCGAGCTTGCAGTCAACCTTCGCACCGCGAATAGCCTGGGTCTTAAGATCCCGGAGTCGATCCTGACACTCGCCGAACATATCGTCGAGTAAAAAGCTTTAGAAAGGAGGTATTCGCCATGACTCGAACCTGTAAAAGCGGGATGGCCCTTTTGCGCGTTTTCCTCATCAGCGCATTGCTCTGGGTGCCTGCCGATAGGGCCGGGGCCGAGACCCAGGTGGCGCGAATCGGTTATCTAACTCCTGCCCCTCTGGCCATAGTCGCAGATCTAAATAAGATATTTGTGGAGGAACTCAAAAAGCTCGGCTGGACTGATGGAGGGAATCTCACCATCGAGTGGCGGTCCATCGACGGTGACGAGCAACGGATACCCGCGCTTCTGGCGGAACTCATTGCGCTCAATTTGGATCTGATCGTGACCCACGCTACACCGATCACACTCGCAGCTAAAAGGGCGGAGACCAAGACGCCCTTTGTATTTGTGTTTGTCTCCGACCCTCTGAATAGCAAAATCATTCAA
>CALZJV010000686.1:0-5108 GCA_945787595.1 uncultured Desulfobacterales bacterium
ATTTTCGTGTCGCCCAGATATTCAACGATCGCTTGATGAGTGGCGAAAAGGCCAAAAAAGTCCTCAGTGTCATAAAAACGAAATATCCCGATCATGATATCATGCCCCATGTCGAGAATTTTTTGGCCCGGCTCTAGCCCGGGCTGTCAATCTTACCCCTATCATATCCTCTAAATTTTATCCCGATTTTACTCCAATCTACGGGTACGGGTTTCAGAACTCAACTCCCTGGCGCCTCCGGCTTGATACCTGAAGCCATTGGGCGTGCGTGCGATTACCGGGAGACCCCAATTTAAAAGCATTTTTAACATGAAACGGTTGCGATTTAGTGACCGCAAATCTTCCTTATTTTAACTTGACCATTGATCAGTCTCGGAGTATTAAATTATCTTGTTTGTTCTCTTTCACCCTATCGATTCCGATTGCAATCTCGTTTGTGCTGAATACCATCGACGTTAGGACGGTATACTTTTTTAGCTCGCTTTCAAGCTTTTTGTTCAAAGATGGCTAAGATTGGAGATTTACAAGAAAGATGATTATTGAGATAGAGTCGGTGGAAGTTAATTTCAATGCGGGTAAAGACTCCCTGAAAGTACTGGATATTCCCCGCTGGAACGTAAAGGAAGGAGATCGTGTGGCGATCTTCGGACCTTCGGGTTCCGGAAAATCTACGTTTCTAAATACTTTATCAGGGCTTCTTCCGGCCACCAAAGGCAAAATCAGCGTCTGTGGACACGCTTTGGAGACTATGTCCGAGGCTCAACGGGATTCTTTCAGGGCCCGTTATATCGGTATCATCTTTCAGAATTTCAACCTGCTGCATGGTTTCAGCGCACTAGAAAATGTGCTGGTCGGTATGACATTTTCCCCCCGCAAACCTGACCTCGAAGAAGCCAAACATCTGCTCAATGAAGTCGGGCTTTCCCATCGGTTGAACTACCATCCATCGCAATTGTCTTCGGGCGAGCAACAAAGGGTGGCCGTGGCCAGGGCCTTGGCAAATCGACCTAATTTGCTGCTGGCGGATGAGCCGACGGCGTCCTTGCATCCGGTGAACAAAGAGGATGTGCTGCGGTTGTTACTGGACATGTGTAACCGGCACGGGTGTACCCTTGTGCTGGTTACACACGAGCAGGAAGTGATTTCCCTTTTTCAAAATACCGTCACTTTTCTCGAACTGAACCGGGCCTATCAGAGCTCCTTGAGGGGGTAGCCTTTGAGTTTCTGGAGGATCGTACTCAAAAGCCTTAAAAATCACCGTTTTTCCAACAGCCTGGCGGCCATCAGCATTGCCATGGGAATTGCCTTGCTGGTGGCGGTATATTCCTTTAAAGAACAGTCCCAAAATACGTTTACCCAGGCGGGAATAGGGGTCGATGCGATCCTCGCACCAAAGGGTTCACCGCTTCAGATCGTCCTTAATGCCATCTACCATCTGGAAGATATGCCGGGGAAGATAAAATGGACTTACTTTAAAGAAGTTCAGAAGGAACGCATCGTCTCCCAGGCCATCCCCTTTGTGGTAGGGCATTCATATGGCGGTGTAAGGGTGAATGCGATCGATTCAAAATTCCTAACCGCTTTTGAATATATGCCGGGAAAGACCTTTTCATTTTCGGAGGAAAAAGGCGGAAAGGGTCGACCTTTTGAGAAATCCCATGAGGCCGTCGCCGGATGGGCGGCCGCCAAAAAGCTAAACATCCAGCCGGGGCAAACATTCAATCCGGTATGTGGCGTTCAGGATAGCGATCCGGTGCATAAAACTGATCACATTACTTTCGTCGGCATCCTGGCACCCACCGGCACGCCGCACGACCGTGCCATTTATATTCCCATAGAAGCCTTTTACGGCCTTGAAGGGCATCCCCGGGAAACCGTAATCATGGGGAGACAGGAACAGCACCGTCAAATCAGCGGGGCCTATCTGAAAATTAAACGTATCCGAAAAGGGGCCATTCATCCTGGGATACAGGATCTGAAGTTTGCCATCAACCAATCGGAGCGCACTCAACTCGTCGTTCCCGCCGAGGTGATGCCCAGACTCCATAATATCATCGGCTGGGTGGATCGAGTGCTGATTGCCATTGCCATCATTTTAACGGTTCTCGCTTCTCTTTTCCTATTTTTCTCTCTGCTGCAGTCGTTGCGCGAAATGCGTAGAGATCTGGCATTATTTCGTGCATTGGGGGCGACTCGAATAAGCGTGATGGGTCTGGTTATCTTCGAAGCGCTAATTATCAGCCTTTTAGGCGGAATGATGGGACTGGCTTTGGGACATTGGTTAATTTCGCTGGGTGCTCATTTTATCAGGATCGAGACCGGAGTCGGCTTTACCGCCGGCTACCTTAGTGCGGCCGACTGGCTGGTAATACCAGGAACTGCTTTTTTAGGTCTTCTAGCTGGTTTGGTTCCGGGCATCCAAGCCTATCGGCTTGGTGTACTCAAGAATCTGTCACCGGTATCTTGATAGTTGAAGATATGGCCGGCTGGGTTTATGCGACAGTAAAAACGGGAAAAATGGAAGGGATAAGGGAAAAGATTTTGATAAATCTTGCCATTAACTTCGACAGGATTGCATAACATGGGAGGAAAGGTGTTAACACAAAAATTTAGGGGTACCATTTTTGTTGCTTTGATGATTTTTGCAATACCGGGTCTGATCGAGATCTGCGGAGCGCAAAATAGAAAAGATAAAACAGCGAACGGAAAATCCTCTGGTGTGCGGATACAAGAAGAGAAAGGCCCCAGTGGGCATTCAACGATTGGTATTGTTGAAAGTGCAATTCAAAGCGATACCGAAAAGACGCTAACATTGACCTTTTCAAGACTGATGGCCTGGCAATACGATGCCGACAATGATACCCCTCCGCCGGAAAAGGTGGGGAAACTGGATGGACGAAAAGTCAAGCTCACCGGCTTCATGTATCCGCTACAGCAGGGAGATTCCATCCAGTATTTTTGTTTGCTTCGCACTACCCAGACCTGTTGTTACGGGCCACGACCGCAATTTAATCAGTATGTATTTGTTGAGATGGATGCACCCACCCCATTTTACCGGATCGAGCCGGTTTCCTGTGTCGGAAAATTAAGAGTCGAACCTACGCCTGATGAGGGTTACATCTATCGCATTGAAGGCGTGAAATGCGAATCCATATCCGGAAAGGACAACTAATAATGGTTAATTGGATTCTGCAATTTCTTCTTCTGATTTTTTTGTTCAACGCCACTGCCGGTTTGGCAGAAGCTTGCCCCGCATGTTGGGCGGGGTATGGACCAGGAGCTGAACGTTTTAACAAGGCGCTGGCTGACCTTCGAATCATGTACGAAACTCAGGGTAAAGATATGATCCTCTCGTTCAGAAACGGGCGATAGATTATGTTGCGGAATTAGAAGACAAGGACGCCGTACCGCTGCTTGAAGACATATTATACGATCTGGTCAAACGCGTCTCTTTCAGTACATTTGGGGTGCAATCGATCCCGTTTCAAACCCGCCTGGCTGCCGCTCATACCCTGGCAAATTTAGGATCCATCAGGATGGCGGATAAGATTTGGCGTCGTTATGATCGAATTGATTTTGCCAGAAGATCGGAAGTTCCCTACGTTCTGAATGCCCTCGGTGATCCGAGGCTGAACGAGCGACTCTCAGATATCGTGAATCGATGCGACGATCATCAATTGATAGTGGGCGCATTGGATGTATTGGCCATTGGGGGAAATCAAAAGGCTTTGCCGTTTTTGAGATTAAAAGTTGATGAATGGCGAAACAAGCCGGCTGAGACCAATTTTGCGGTCGGTTCATTTTCTCCCGTCGAATATTCCATATGGCGAATCAAGGCGGAGCAAGCCATTATAAAAATCGAGGAACGCAGCAGAAATTAAGTAACTATTGGCGGTATTGCTACCAGCGAAGGCCGCCATCTCGGGGAGGTAGACATGAAGAAATCTAGTTATTTGGCGATCTTTTTGGTGGGGGTTTTTGCATTGGGTATTTTTACAACATCTGCTTTAGGGGAAGTATTCTGGACGGAGAAATGGTGGCCTTCCAAGTGGGGACCGGATGATGAAAAGGGCTCATTTAACACGATTACGCCGCAAAAAATTATGTCGTCGCTCAAGGTCGTGAAAACCGGCAAGTATTACCGGTTGGGCCGGCCCTATGAGATGAGCATGCCGAAGTTCGGCAGCCGAACTTACGCTCTCCACATTCCCGGCCTGCCTGTAGGGGGACC
This sequence comes from uncultured Desulfobacterales bacterium, assembly GCA_945787595.1. Next base: position 4,232 of record CALZJV010000686.1, read on the forward strand.
GGTGGGCAATAACAATATCGTCTGGAACGACGAGTATATCGTCGGTGAGCTGGGACAGGTGGGTACCCAGTTTGACGGCCCCGGCCATGTCGGCATCAGAGGCAAAGACGGTGTCGACAGATGGTACAACGGGCGTGCTTTGGCAAAAGCCGAGAATGTTTATGGCCTAAAGGAAAATGGTGTTGAGAAACTGGGCCCCTGCATTACCCGGGGGGTGCTGATTGATGTAGCCGGCTTAAAGGGTGTAGAGTCGATGAAAAAGGGTGAGGTGATCACGGTGGCGGATATTGAAGCCTGCATTGAAAAAGCCGGGATTGCGCCCATCGGGGAAGGGGATGCCGTTATATTCCATACCGGCTGGGGCAACTACTACAATGATCCGCCGACCTTCAATGCCGGCTGTCCGGGTATCGGAATTGAGGCGGCTAAATATTTGGTCGGGAAAAACGTTTCCATGTTGGGTGCAGACACCTGGCCGGTCGATGCGATTCCCGGTGAAGATCCCAATGGCGCCTTCGATATCCACAACTTTATGCAGACGGTCAACGGAATCTGGTATATTGAAAACCTGGACAACAAGGTGATGGGACAAATGGCCAAAGACGGTGCCTATGAGTTTCTCTGGATTTTCGTGCCGGTACCCTTTGCAGGAGCGACCGGATCGCCGGGTGATGCCATCGCCATCCATTAGCGTGGTGATTCACTGGAGGGTGCTATCGGTATTTAATCCATTTACCGGTGATAAGGGTTCGCTTGATGGATTCGATAGATAACGGTTCGGTATACCAACAGATGAATCAGGTAGCCGAACTTGTTGAAAGGTTCGGCTAAGTCGTAATTTTATCCGCTCGTAAAATACCGTAAATCTGAGTCGCAA
>CALZJV010000686.1:5121-6572 GCA_945787595.1 uncultured Desulfobacterales bacterium
CCTGATGGCCGCACCCGACTGCGGACTTGGCATGCTCAGCCGTCCGCTGGTTGAATCCAAACTGAAAAACATGGTAGAAGCTGCAAATATAATATGAAAAGCCAACCCTGAAGAGGGAGTTTAAATTAATATTCAGAAAGGAGGTTTAGAAAATGAAGTACATTGCAGTTTGTTTAACGGTGCTTGCCCTTGCAATTTTCGCTATAGCCGGCTCCGTGCCGGAGACAGGGGCGGCAGAACTCTGGAAAACATTGCCCGTACCATTATCTTCACCGCCAGCCAATGAAAGCGGTTATGCCAAGGTAAATGGCGCTGAAATTTATTATGCCATATATGGGTCCGGAGAGCCTTTGATACTGCTGCATGGGGGCCTAGGCAATACGGATTACTGGGGTAGTCAGATTGCGTCCTTTTCGGCCAAATACAAAGTAATCAATATTGCCAGCCGGGGACACGGCCGCAGTACCAGAGACGATCAGGCATACGGCTACCACTTGATGGCTTCCGATGTTCTCGCTGTCATGGATTTTTTATCCATCAAAAAAGCTGCGATCGTTGGCTGGAGCGACGGAGGCAATATCGGCATCGATATCGCCGTCAACAATCCTGACCGACTGGTCAAATTGTTTGCATTCGGTGCCAACTTTAACCCGTCAGGTGTGAAGCCAACGGTCGAAACAGACGCCACCTTCGGGGCTTATGTCGGAAGGGCAGCCGCCGATTATGCCCGGCTGTCAAAAACGCCGAATCAGTTTGACGATTTTGTCGCACAGATATCTGAAATGTGGGCAAAACAGCCAAACTTTACACCCGAGGAATTGAAGTCCATTCATGTCCCGGTCGCAGTAGCGGTCGGCGAGTATGACGAGGCTATAAAGCTGGACCATACAAAGCAGATGGCATCACTCATTCCGAGCTCAACACTCATCCTACTGCCCAATCTCAGCCATTTTGCCATGTGGCAAGATCCGCAAGCCTTCAATACCGCAGTCCTGAAGTATCTGGACATGAAATAGCAAACAATAAGCGGGAGCCTGTAAAGATAGGCTCCCGCATATATTCCTATCCTTTGAGTTCACCAATGAGGATATCTCGAAAATAGTGCCTTCACAAGGCTATCAGAAATAATAACGAACTATTAGCTCTTCTTTGCCATGTTGTTCATGGAACATTGGGGATTTTGCAACTTTAGAGTAAAGGCAAGACATTGACGTAGCTTCAGGGGATTTAAAGGCTCGTTGAACACCATAAGGAGATAGCCGAGATGAAAAGACAATCGGCAGATATATCGCCAAATATCCTGATGACAGAAAGAAGATCTTTTTAGTCACAAAGTCCCATGCCTGGACGCTTAAAGGTCTGACCAGGGATCTTGACAGGTCTCTGGAAAGATTGAAATCCGGCTATATCGACCTCTTTTTTAAACATGCCGTTCGAGACCCTGGTGACTT
>CALZJV010000687.1 GCA_945787595.1 uncultured Desulfobacterales bacterium
AAGGGCAAGGATATGATCGAATGGGATCAGCGCATCAAACCTGATATGAAATCCGGCCGCTACCGCCGCGGCATCGGAGTGGCCAGAGGGTTTCACACATCCGGCACGGGCGCGCCCACCCCGGGTGAAGTCATCGATTACTCCACCGCCATGGTAAAAGTCAATGAAGACGGATCCGTTGATTTTTCCACGGCCCTCATGTGTCATGGTGGCGGCACCCTGGAGGCCGGTGCCAAAATCGTCGCCGAAGAATTGGGCGTGCCGGTCGACAAGGTCGGGATCTCGCCGTCGGATACCCAATCCACCGGATATGATGTCTGTACCCATGCAACCAGAGGTGTTTACTGTGGCGGCGCCAGTATCCAGCGCGCAGCAAAAATAGCAAAAGCAAAATTACTTGATTTTGCTTCCCGTTTAACCGATGTGAATCCCGAAGCCTTGAAGATCTATCCCGAAGAAGGATCCGGCCAGGGAATCATCTATCTTCCCGGCACGTTGGCCAAAAATATTTCGGTGGGCGAAGTCGCGAAAATGGCACAGTTGAAAGGCTGGGGAACTGCTATCGGGGTGGCCAGCCACCGTCAGGTCAACTGTCCGCCCTGTTTTGTCACTAATTTTATCGAAGTCGAAGTTGACACCTATACCGGTGAGATCAAAACGACCCGGGCAGTCGCTGCGGTGGACTGCGGCACCCCCGTCAACCCGGATTTGGCCGCCGGGCAATTGGAAGGCGGCCTGTGCCGCGGCATCGGGTTGGCGTTGCTGGAAGATACGGACTATGACCGCGAATCCGGTCGACTCACCTGCAACGGCACGTTTATCGATTACAAATTTTACACCCCGGTAGACATGCCGCCGGTCGATCATGTTAAAACCTTTTTTGCCGACACCTATGAACCCTCCGGACCGTTCGGCGCCAAAGGAGTGGGTGAAGCCGCCAATAATGCCACCGCCGCGGCCGTTGCCAATGCCATTTACAATGCCGTCGGTATCCGCTTTTATCATGCGCCGATAACCCCCGAAGTGGTCTTGGAAGCGTTAACCCCAGTGTCGCATAAACAACATGGCAAAGGATAGCTAATGGTCTGTTATTATAGCCAATATCATAGTGAAAACACAATTTTTTGGATATCCCAAATATTGAATTCATCCGACTTCGCTCTTCGAGCTACGACGGGACAAGAAGGATGGGGTCGATTTTGCCATGTTGTTTACCCTGAAAACAACGCGGAAGGCCGGAGGACTTCAGATCCTGTGTTGTCAAGGAATCAAGGTAGCCGACTACACTTTCACCCTTGACGCCTTGGCTCTGAAGCCCTCCGACTTTTGCAACGTCAGGGTCAAAAACCAAAACGGTGGAGAAAAATAAGCAATGAATACGAGACTGATATCTCATGAGTTTGAATATCATGCCCCGCAAACCCTGCAAAAGGCTCTGGAGCTGTTAGCGCGCTATGGACCGCAAGCCAAAATCCTGGCAGGTGGCACGGATCTGGTAGGCCACTTAAAATTCGGCAAGCAAACCCCGGCCCATGTGATCGACATTAAAAAGCTGACTGAATTGAAATCCATCTCAAAAGGGTCTGTCATGAAAATCGGAGCCGCCAACAACTTTAAAACCGTTCAGGATTTTTTTGCGGATAGTATTGTATACGCCGGACTTTATGAATCGATTTACTCCATCGGCAAAACCCAGGTGCTGAACATGGGAACCGTCGGCGGCAACCTCGCCAACGGCTCTCCCAAGGCGGATACCGCCCCTCCCCTGCTTACCTATGATGCCCGCATCAAACTGGTTGATCTGAACGGCGAAAGAATCCTGGATCTCAAAGAATTTCATACCGGACCCAATAAAACCGTAATGGCCGAAAATGAAATTTTGACTGAAATTGAATTCGATGCCCTTCCCCTAAATACTTCCAGTGCATTCGAAAAGACCGCCCGGGTGGGGGCGGACATTTCCAAGATTACCTGCGCTGTTACCCTGGTTCGGCAAGGCAGTATTTGCAAGTCCTGCCGCATTGCCTGCGGGGCGGCCGCACCGGTGCCCATGCGGACACCCCGGGCCGAAGAGCTGATTAATGGCAAACCGGTTGAAAAGCAGCTGATCGAAGATGTCGCCCTTCAGGTCGGCAAAGAAATTGACCCGCCCGCCTGGGGCCGCACGAGCCAGGCGTATCGGCGGCATATGGTTGCGGTGATGTTTACAGACGGGTTCTGGCGGGCATGGGAGAAGGCCGGAGGAGAATAATAATGGAAATGCACACCATACATCTAATCATCAACGGGGAAGAATACGAACTGCGGGTAGCTCCCAACGAATTGCTGGTCAACGTCTTACGGGAGACCGTCGGGTTGACGGGCACCAAATACGCGTGCGGGACTGGTCAGTGCGGCGCCTGCACGGTAGTGGTGGACGGCGAGCCGATCCTGGGCTGTTTGACCCTGGCCCTTACCGTTGATGGCAGCAGGATTACTACCATCGAGGGGGTTGCGAATCCGGACGGCACTCTTGACCCTTTGCAGGAAGCGTTCCTTGATACTAACGCAATCCAGTGCGGTTTCTGCACACCGGGCATGGTGCTGGTGGGCAGGGATTTGTTGCAGAAGATGCCCAACCCCAGTGAGGATCAAATCCGCCACCATATCAAAGGCAATATCTGTCGCTGCACCGGGTATAACGGCATCGTAAGGGCGATTAAAAAGACGGCCGGCGAGAATAAACCGCAGCAGGAGCAATAACTCCGATATTAAGCCATTACTCAATTTGGTGGACCCGGAATGCTCCCACCGACGCGGTGAGAAAAATAGCGAATCTATCGAAAATACGAAATTCAACAGAAATACTCATGTATGACAGCGTTTCAAAGTTCGAAAATGGGGAGCGTTGATGGAGGACCCAATGGAAAACGTCGAATATCTGAAGCCAAATGATATCAAAGAACTTCTGCTTCTCATAGCGGAAAATAGAGATCGCGCCACGGTTATCGCCGGTGGAACAAACCTCATTCCCGAAATGCGGGATTGCGTGAAGACACCGCAGGTACTGGTGGACGTCAGCGATCTGCAAGAATTGGTGGGTATCCAACTTGATCAAGATAGCCTGACCATCGGCGCTGCCACCACCATCGCCGCAATCGCCGCAAGCCCGGTTATTCGCGAACACGTTCCCATCCTGTCAAAGGCCGCCGGAGAGCTCGGCAATCCGCTGACCCGCAATCGCGCAACAATTGGCGGCAATCTGGCCAATGCCTCGCCATGCGCAGATACAGCCCCACCGTTGCTGGCTTTGGAGGCTACAGTTCATATTACAGATGCCGGCGGCAAAGAACGG
>CALZJV010000688.1 GCA_945787595.1 uncultured Desulfobacterales bacterium
GATTTCAAGCTGTTGCGGCGGATGACCGTATGCCTTTTGGGTTGCAGCGCCTATTTTTTCTAAAAGAGTTTCTTTGAGTTTTTTGAAAGACATGGAAGTCCCCTCATTTAATTATGATTTCGTTTTAAACCCTACATATATGCCAGAAATGCCACTGGCGATCAAGCTGAATCCTTGTATAGCCAGAGTAACGTCAAAGTAAATTCTAAACCAGTTGCATTAGAGGGTTTTATAAGAAAATAAAATCCCAATTCTCAAGCATCAAATTACAAATGGTTCGACAGGCTCACCACCCTGAGCAACGTCGAAGGGTAAATCTCAAATTGCAATATTCAATGACCAAAACATACACCACAATATGATGTGGCTTTTACGGTCTTGACACACAATAAAAATTTTGTAATACTTACCATTCAATCATTGACACACCCATGCAGGAGAAGAAAATGCAGAAATACGCAGAACAAACCCAGCAGGAATTCGAAGGATGGGAAGAGTTTTTTAACAAAGCCGTCGATGAGAAACTGCAGAGTTTTAAACGCAAGGACCGAATTTATGACGTCATCTATGCCCAGCAGTTCGACAGAAATTTTCTGGATTACCTTTGCAATCTTGCCGATATGATTCGATTGCTGGCCAAGACCAAAGTGGGTCAGAGTCAGCTCAGACATCTATTACCCCACAAACGGGCCATGCTTTATTTTGTTCAGCCTTCCACCCGGACCTTTCTGTCTTTTCAAAATGCCTGCCACATTTTGGGGCTGACGATATCGGAAATTCGGGGTACATCGACCAGTTCTGAAGTTAAAGGCGAATCGCCTGAGGATACCATCCGTACGTTTGCCAGTTACGTCGATTTGATTATTTCAAGGCATCCTGAAGCCGGCTTTGCTGAGAAAACCGCGTGGGTGCTGAATCAAACCGAACACCCCGTGCCGGTATTAAACGGCGGCTCAGGTCCCGATCAACACCCCACTCAGGCGTTGCTGGATATCTATACCCTGGAACGGGAATTCAGAACCATCGGCGGTTTGGACGGAAAAAAAATTGCCATGGTGGGAGATTTAAGACGCGGCCGAACCGTACGTTCTTTGAGCTATCTCATGAAAAATTACAGGGATGTGGAGTTGATCTATGTCGCGCCTGAAGTATTCAGGATGAAAGACGACATTAAAGAGTTTTTGAATAAACATGATATTCCCTTCCATGAAACCGTAGATTTTGAGAGCATCTTGCCACAGGTGGATGCCATTTACATGACCAGGATTCAAACTGAGTATGGCGAGGGCCCATCCAGTGAAGCCGAAACCTTCCCGGAATTTCACTTGAAAATGAAACATCTATCCATGATTCAAACCCACTGTGCCATCCTGCACCCCCTCCCCCGCCGCTATGAAATTGAGATCGGCATTGATAAGGATCCCCGGGCGGCATACTGGCGACAGGAGCGCTGTGGTATGTGGATTCGGGCGGCCTTAATTGCCTATATTTTCAGAGTGGAGAAGGTGATTTTTGAAGAATTCTCCTAAATTCTTTTGGTTTTACAATTCCTGCAAAAAGATATTTAAGTTAACTTCCTTATTGGTTATACTCAACTTTGTTCTTATGTTGTGGCGGCGTCTTCCCATGAGTTCCTGCCGGTCTTTGCCATAATGGCTGCAATCGGCCAGATTGGCAAAGGTAAGGGTGCAATCCGGCAAATATCGGCAAATAAGTTTAAATTGATCCTCGACCGCGATCTGGTGCTGTTTACTTATTTCCTGCAAACTATCAATCTTCCTTGCTATAACTATTATTTAATTATTGCAATGATGTTTAAATTGTGATTTGGGAGCTAAGTCAATCGAATCGTAAATTCGATCACGAATTGATCGAGTTACCTACGTCACTGTATTGGCGAATCGAAGCCCTGAGTGAATTGCAGTCTAGATTGCATGAAATTTTTTCCAGGTTTAAAGCTGGAAAAAATAAGATGTATCGTTTATGGTTTCTTCCATAGCGATATCCAGCGCAACTGATTTCTGAAACAGCCAAACAGTAAAAATAATCAGGAGGTAAGTCATGGCGGAAGAGGGAAGAAAAGAAGCAGTCAAGAAAACCATTGTTAATTCCTGGAACGAATGGGACCCGCTGAAACATGTTATCGTCGGGATTGCCGACGGTTGTATGATTCCTCCTTCGGAGCCGGCCGTGGAGTGTAAGGTGCCCAATGACAGCGACATGAAAGGCAAATGGGGACCGAGGCCGCAGGAGACGGTGGACAAAGCCAACATTCAACTTGACAATTTAGCAGACATTCTCAGGAAAAGAGGCATTCGCGTGGATCGGCCGACACCGCTCGATTTCAGCAGACCGATTCAAACACCGGATTGGGGAAATCCTTCGATGTTCGGCTGTATGCCGCCGCGGGACGTGGTTGCCACAGTCGGAAATGAAATGCTTGAAGCCACCATGTCATACCGTTGCCGCTGGTTTGAATACCTGTGTTACCGGCCATTGCTTGAACAGTATTTCAAAGATGATCCGAAAATGAGATGGGAAGCGGCTCCTAAACCACGTTTGACGGACCGCTCTTATAAGGAAAACTATCTCAGCAGGATCATGACCATTGAGGATCGACTGAAGTTAACCGCCGCCAAAGATTTTGTGACCACCGAAGAAGAACCCCTGTTTGATGCTGCCGAGCTTGGGCGCATGGGCAAAGACATCGTTGTTCAACACGGGTTTACCGCCAACCTGGCCGGCATTGACTGGCTGCGCCGGCATTTTCCGGATCTGCGAATCCATGCCATGAATTTTCCGGGTGACCCCTACCCGATTCATATCGACTGTACCTTTGTGCCGCTGCGGCCTGGGTTGTTGTTGAATAACCCGATCCGAAAAGCATTGCCGGAGCACAGAAAGCTGTTCGAAATCAACGGCTGGGAGATCGTCGAAGCAGCCCAACCGGCCCATGAGAATCCACCGCCGTTATGTTATTCCAGTGTTTGGCTCTCAATGAATGTGCTTGTACTGGATCCGAAAACCATTTGTGTCGAAGCCAGCGAAGTCCATCAACAGGAACAGTTGGATAAACTTGGATTTGAGATCGTACCGGTTCCGTTTAGAGATGCCTACCCGTTTGGCGGCGGTTTGCACTGTGCAACAACCGACGTATATCGAGAAGGCAGTTGCGAAGATTACTTTCCAAATCAAGTGGAGGGGTTTTAAATCGAAAAGAAGAGATTGAGTTTTTTTAATCTCTCAAAGGATATAAAAATGGGAGATAAACCTATCGCCTTAATCGCCCTTGGTGGCAATGCCCTGATAAAGAAAGGGCAGAAAGGCACAGCCG
>CALZJV010000689.1 GCA_945787595.1 uncultured Desulfobacterales bacterium
GCACTTCGAGAACTCGAACAGCTCAAACAGCGGGTTGGTTTCAAACAAAGAAAGCTATTTCTTGATGTGGATGAAAGCGTTTTAGACTGGATCACCGTTCACGGCTATGATCCGGATTACGGCGCCCGCTTTTTGCGAAGAATGATTGAGCGCCATGTTACCACCGCAATATCCGACACGATTGTCCGGGAGAATCCGGCACCGGGGGACACGATTGAACTCAGCGTGCGACGAAATCGAATTCGCGCCAGGTTGCTGAGTAAAACGCCTACCTCTCCGACAAAACTGCGTAATACGGTAGTGTTGCCGGTGGGAACTACAAAAAAGATACGAAATCTTGATCTGAATCAGTTGATCGCCGAAGCCCGGGCACTTGTTGATGCGGTGAGCGATCAGTTGGCCGGATTGGAAAGCGATCGAAGAGAAGCGGCGGACCTTTTGGTCCAAATTAATGAACCTGATTTTTGGGATTGTCTTGATCATCGGGAAGTGGTGCTGGACCGCTACCGGGCGCTGGATGTAGCAATTCGGATGCGAAAGCGATTTGCCGGGCCGATTCTGCATCTGGTGGAACTTCTCGATGACAATCCGACGTCACCCTCAGTTCTCTCTCCGGCGCTGGAGCAGGCAGCAGATTCCTTTCGGAAATGGGAGGAGTGTCTGGCCGAAGAGGGACATGCCGAAATATGGATGGTATTAAGTACGTCGGATCCGTTGAAATCGGCCGGTCGGTGGATTCGAAAGCTGGCAAACATGGAGTTGGCTTGGAGCCGTCGGCTAGGGCTTACAGGGTCGGTGGCTGCTTACAGCATTGCTGGAGATGAATTGAATCGCGCAGTTCTCGAGATAGAGGGGCCGGGTGCCGAAATCTATCTGTCCATGGAAAGTGGGATTCACCGGCTGCATTTTCCCCGTACAAAAGATAGCAAAATCCGGGTGGAGATTATGCCGAACATCCCATCAAAGAATATTTTTCAGGTGGATATCCGGTCAATAAAGCATCGGCGCGGTGAATTCAATATGAAGCTGAGGTACAAAGGCCGCGTGGAAGTAGAAAACCGGGGCTATATAGCAGAGCTATTTGCCGAAAATGAAAACGTTTTGTCAAGGCTATTGCCGGACTTGGCCATGGCATGGAGCAAGCAGTCGGCTGATGTCGAGGTGGCCAGAATCTACGGGAAGGATGGGGTCGTCCAAGATCCGCGAACCGGCGTGACATCCAACCGCATAAAAGAGATTTGGAAAGGCCGGCTGGACGAATTTTTGGAAGGATGGCGTAGGATAAGGGGCTAATTTTTCCAGAGGTGCGAGATAAAGAAAGTGTGGATATGTTGCCCGGCGTTTATGCACAGGCTGATACTATTGAACATGCACGCTCTGAGCTTGCTGAACGAATTGAAGAGTATGTATTCGTATCTTTGCAAGAGCGACATCCACTGCCGGAATTTAAAAACTTTCGCAAAGTTGCCTAAAAATCGGGGCGAATCATATTAAACTAGGAAGTGACCCCCATGTTTTTATAACCTAATCAACTTATTCAACCTTTACCCAGTGACCGCTCCACCCGCGGAGCGGGTGGCCTCAGGAAGCCCCCTGGAAGGGGGCGATCACGTTGGGAAAGCCCCAAAGGGGCTATTATGATTTATTCAAAATCAAAATCCAGTTGTTGTTTCTCAGCTTCTTCCTGTTCGCGAATATACTTGCGGATGGTTTCTTCGTCCAAACATACTGTGCTCACGCAATATCCTCGCGACCAGAAATGCTTGCCTTTCATTTGTTTGCTTTTTTGCAAATACCGGTGGATCCGCACTGCGCTTTTGCCTTTTAAGAAACCAATTACAAACGCAATGCTGAACTTCGGTGGTACGCTCAGACACATGTGGACATGGTCTGCTCTCAAATTACCTTCCAACAATTCAACACCACGTTGCCGGCAAAGATCCTTTATAATATCGCCGACATGGCGCTTAAATTTCCCGTATAATTTCCTTTTCCGGTACTTTGGTATAATCACCACATGGTATTTGCATTCCCAACGAACATGCGATAAACTTTGCCAATCATGCATAGGGTCTTCCTCCTTATGTCCCCAATGGGGCTTTCCCAGAGGAAGATCCTATTTTATTTCTCGCCGGAACGGTAGAACCTTTCCGGGTCCACCACTGGAAGTGGTGGCTTAATATCAGAGTTAAAGGTATTTCACCGGGCCAACCAACCTAAAGAGCGCCCAAGCGTATCTCGACTTCACATCTTCCCAACTTCCATTCCTTCACCTTCCCTGCCCCGCCTGCCCAATGAAATCTTTGTTGCCTTTATTTCATCGGGGTTCAATTCTTCGAAGAAGAGGAGCAAAGCGTATTTAACTGGGATAGGTCGGAACTATCGTATTGGGATTAATCCCATTAAAGAAAAATGTATAAATAGACTCCATTCCATATTTTCATTTTATGCAGATTCTGCACGAACGCCCTCATTTTTATTTCAACGACTTACCATATAAATTATTTATTTATAGACACCCTGCATTACTCTCCACCAACCTATCTGTCAATTCTAAACATCTGACCCCTTTTCTCTTTTGAATTAAGATGATGAAAGCTATGTTTTTATTATTTTTTTTCGACCATAGACTATTAATCCGACAAGACCAGTTCCGATAAGTAGAATTGTAGATGGCTCTGGTACTGGTGCATGTGAAGGATTATGAAAAGAAGACAATGCAACTCTAATTCTGTATCTATTCCCATCTCTGTCCACAAATCTAACTATATTTCTCCACTGTTCTTCATAGTTCCGTATTACATACACTAGGAGATTCTTTTCCTTAGTAAGTTCGGTGAAATCTAATATATTCGGCCTTGTCCGTGTGATTCTAAATCTCCGCAAATTAACGCTGCGTGCTCTAATATTGGTATTTCCAGGAGCAATTACAACATAATAATCGTCTGTCCCAATATGCTTAGCCACAAAAGTGTTGCCTGTGAATGGGATGGCATAGGCATCAATTGACAATACAAATGCCGCTAGGATCGCTATGCCGCTTACTGCAACAATGATTTTTTTAGACATATTGCACCTCTCAATGCTTTTGTTGTCTTGAAATGGCTATATAAGAAGACTAGTTCCTTGTAAAAATAAAAGCACTAATTATGCCATATTTTTAACTTACTGATTTTACATAAATTTATCGAATTCAATATTCCAAAAACTCTATCTGTGTAAAAAAATCCGACACTTCTTAGTAACCTAAACCAACTTTTCTTCCATTGGCCGGATCTCTTAACACCCTATAATTCTTTATAAAAATATAACTGTTTAGAGGATTATTTGGAAAAATCCTTTCAAATAATAGTGTCGAAAAACTTTACAGCTTTAGAGAACTGAACATTGTTCGCACTTCTATCTGGGACTTTTTAAGGATTGATCAGTCTTTGGATTAGTGCTCCTTATTATAAAATAGCGATGCCATTTAAGGCAAAATATAAGGGGTAAAACGGTAGTGTCGAAATATTTTACAGTTTTGATTCATCGGAATCAACTGAAAGAATTGAATACTTTTGGTTTAAAAAGAAAGAATTTGTAAATGTTAGGAACTTACCAAAACATTTATATTTCTTGATTATGCTAAATTTCGTTATAATTCAAAGTCGGGTAGACCGGAGGAATTTCACCTCCAGTCCACCACAGATATACCACATAATGCCCATCAAAACCAATTTGTAGCAAGGGTCTATTATCCATATCATCCCCGAGCGGGAGAGGATATCTATGTCGTAGGTATCAGAAGCCATCGTGGTGATCATTGTTATGTAATGGCGTTACACGATGGAAGGCATGAATTAATACCTGCATGGATGACCCATCCGGATTTTGAACACGTATCCCTCGTTCATACGTGATCGGATAAGAATGCCATTTTTCTAACAATTTAACATCACCACCTTCTCTAGTGATGTTGGACGATGTTTTCTATTAGGGCAGATAAGTAAATGGAAAAGACTTTTTACCTTATCCAGTAAAAATTTGTTTTTAATTTCTTTTGAAAGAAGACATTGAGCAAAGTTATGCGCGACAAGAGAAAACACCATCATTAACCGTTGAGCTGATTTTAATTCAATATGAGCAACTGCTACGGCTTCTTCAATTATAATAGAACTTGCTATCATTGAAGCCAGAATGGATCCATAAGCAATGCTCAAAGCGATATTTTCATTTGCTGAGGTTATTTGATCCGCATTTAACATTGATTTGATTGATTTAAAAAAGAGTTCAATTTGCCATCTGAGCCGATATATTGGATATATCCATTCTGCCAAAAGCATGCTGCCCGGCAAATTTGTCGCGTACCAACGATATTTTTTGGATTTAGGGAAGCGAAAACCGATGAGGCGAACCTCTATGAATCCTTTGCCTGGAAGCATCAATTTGCCCCAAACTTCAACAATGCTGCCCCTTAAATTGACTTTTTGGTTCAAAGGTTGGCCAATATATCGTTTCGCAACGCCTTTGATGACACGCGATATTATCGGAACCGAGTTTTCCTTTAAACGACAGACAAACCAAACACCCATTTGATCTAATTTTTGTAAAAATGAGTGGCTAAAATATCCAAGATCAAATAAAAACAATGACCCTTTTAACTGCTGCAAATCCGGCAAGATTTTACTGTCATGGGGCCTTTGAGCCGTAAATTCTAACCATTGAATCCCTCGAACACTCAATGTGTACAGCGCACTGAGTTTTAAGCACGCCGGGCTGTGATTGGTCCGATTACCAGGAAATCTATTCGACAGCGCTGCCGGCAAGCGGATCGGGGAAGCATCGTAAATATAAACATCGGTAAATTCTGATAACCATGACAACTTAGCCAACGCCTTTTCCTGCAGTTTAAAGGAGAATTGTATGACGGCTTTTTCAAGAAATTCTAATAGCTTTTTATTGGCAAGTCGTTGCCAAAAGCTACTTCGGGAAATCTTTTTCCCGGTAAGCTTGATAAAGTTCCGATGCGCATCGGCAATGGATTTTTTCTTGCCACAAACCGAAAAGCTTGAGATTAGGGAGACAACAAGTTCAAAAAGAGCAATTTTTTTTCCCGTTGAAAGTGTTCATTTTTTCCTAAGATTTTGCGTAATTGATTCAATTTAGCCGTAAAGCTCATAAGGAATTTCCTCCATTGGTGTTTAATTTAATTTTTGAGAGCGAAAGTATTGAAAGTATTTGGCGCCACTCGAACAAATCGACGGCCAGCTTTTACTTTCTTAACCAGTGCGGAAACAATGGAATCTCTTTCCATTTCAGTCTGATATTCCTGTTGAGCGATACGGATAATTTCAGATATATGCAGCGGTTGATCAGAAGATGCGAGTATGTCTGCCACAATATCCAGTTTGGACGTACGTCTTATTTTCTTTTTACCTGAGGCACTTTGTTGTTGGTAGCGATAAATGGTTTTGAGTTGTGACTGAAGCAAATCCTTTTGCAAATCAAGTAATTTTTCGAATGTATCCATCAGTTTCCTCCTCTTAAAGTTATTTATGAGGAGAGTATACAGGCTTCATATGGGTATGTCAATAAAAATATAACATACTTTATATTTGTTTATAAAATATATTTCTATAATTTTTACAGCTATTTATACTAATAATATGAGTATTAAGGTACGTCTTAAACGATCACGTATGATAAAGCGTAGTATAGGTGCTCTATGGCCACCATATTGACCGATTTGCACAATCACTAACATTTTGTTCAACTTTTCTACTAGTCTTCAATTTAGAGCCTCTGACAAAAACATGCCTTAAAAATTAACTTTTTCGACAGGCTCAACGTGAAGGATCACCTTCAGAAGCCCGACGGGTTTCTGTCAGGTGCATCCGCTTGTTATGCTTTTCGGTGGATGTGACGTTGCGACCCTCGAAAAGGCAATAAGTAAAGTGAGGATAAACCACTTTTACCTCGCTTCCGCTATTTGTTCCGGAGAGAGTGACGTGAAGGCCCAGTCCTCACCCGACTCTTCCATTTGGGCGAAGAAGAGGCGTTTGCCGTCGGTTCGGATATTGATGAGGCCGTAGCGCAGACCACGAACGACCTTAGCGATGTCGAGCCGGGGCCAATGGAACGGTGAGGACTGGCTGGTGCCGAGAAAGAGTCTAAAACGCGCCATTTCATCCTCGGTGTTATGGACTTTATCCGCGCCGCTCGGCTTACTGGCCTCGAACTTAGGCCGCGGTTCGGGATACTCCTTCATCTCCCCGACGTCAGTGATGGCAACGGAGCGGGCCACCTCGGTGATATAAATCAGCGGACATATGAGGCTGTCCCGCTCATGATCAACGAGGCGCCGGCCGGTAATGGCGCTGGCGGCGACGATGGTGGGTCGCGGATGGTCGTGTGTCTCCGCGTCGCCGGAGGAGATCACTGTGCAGAGCGGGCGCATGCCTTCGAGGAAGCGGTATGAGACGTCGTGGCTCCCGTGGTGGCAGCCCTTGGCGACGTCGCTCTTGTACTCGGCGAAAAACTTCGCGCCATAGTGATCCATGATGTGGTTCTGGCTGTGAGTGTTCAGATCGCCGGTGAGGAGAATTCGGCGTTCACCGTAGTCGAGGCGCAAGACCACGCTGTGGCCGTTGGTGTTCTTCGAGTCGCCGTCCGGAAACTTTTTGAGCGCGGGTTCGCCATTGGCCTCGCTCTCTACCGGGCCGAGGAGGCGGATGGCGCACTTGCCGTCGGCCGGTTCGAAGCCTGGCAGGTAGTCGTGTGTGGCGGCTGAGAGCCGTGTGATGGCTGAGGGCGAGCCCGACTTGCGCTTCAACTCCGTGGCGGCGCGGATGAATTGCCCCCACGATCCGTTCAGGGTATCAAAGTCGGGATCGTCGAGGTTCGCCACCGCGTTGAGGGCGGAGTTGCGGTTTCCGAGGAGCTTGGTGTAGGAACCGCTGGATATGGGACCGAGACTGCGCTTAACCCGCCCGCGGTTGTCTCGGCCGTTAAACCACCACGAGAGCCCAGCATGGTAGATCACCTCCGCGGTGACTTCGCTGCAATCGAGTTCGGCCTGGTCCTTCTCGTCCTGGTCAATGAGATCTAAGAGCCCTCCGAAGTGGTCGATGTCGTTGTGGGTGGCGATCATCGCGTCGAGTTGGATCTTCGTCTTACTCGAGTCGTCGCGGTCGGCGAATGACACGTAGTCCTTGAAGAACTTCCAATCGACGAAGTCGGCGGCGTTTTTCCCGCCATTCTGAAAAGCGCGGGTGTTGCCACCATCGACCATAATGTTGTGGCCCTCGGGGGTGACGACGAGGAGGCCGTCTCCCTGCCCGACGTCGATGACATACACCTCGAGAAGCGGTTCGCCGCCGAGGTGGCGGTTGTTGACCCAGAATTGCGCTCCGCGTGCGCTAACGCGCTTCACCCCAGACTGGCTTTGAAGCACACGCACGCGATCGCCCCAGATGTAGGTTCCCTTTCGGCCCCTCGAAGGCGGTTTGCGGGATCCGCTGTCGTTCCTTGCCTGTTCGGCAGTCTGATAATAGTTTGCGGTGTCCGACTTAATGACGTCGTCCCACCATTTTTCTTTAGCTGGCATTGTATTCTCCTGTGTGACTTGTTCTTAGAGACAATTTGAAACTCAGCGTGCCGTCCAGATTTGCATAACCAACAAACCCCGCAGCGTCCCCAATGAGTGCTGAGCCGGCACAGTTTTTACGTAAAACCGCTGTCTACACGCCGTCTGCTTCCGGGTAAAGGCACTGCTTACGCAGCGCCCTCCCCACAGACCCGTACTTGAAGATTTCCCTCATACGGTTCCTCGGTTCCA
>CALZJV010000690.1 GCA_945787595.1 uncultured Desulfobacterales bacterium
TCCTTACTTATTTTGGCTTAGTGTTGGTGCTCCAACCATAACCAAGGCATTGAGCCAAAGCATCATTGCGGCTTTGGCTTTTGTTTGTAGTTTTTATGCTTTATTAGTGGGCTCAAAAATTGTATTGGCGATATTGGTTGGTAAATCAAAATCTTTTTTAGTTGGCAATGTGTACATATACACAATGCGTTTCCTCGGCTTGGCCTTATGTGTTTTAGCATGTATTCTTTTTCGCGACGGTCTAAAGCTTTTAGGAGTAATATGAGGTCTCATACGATGACGATCCGGTCGTCCGCAGTATTCACTGCACTAAAAAAAGCGGGCTCTCGCCAAAAAGGATTTTGATGAGGTAGCTGGGGGGTATGATGTTCAACAATCGTTTTCAACATTTTTTCGAAAATGACCGCTGGTGGTGGACAGTATGTCTTATCTGATCAATACACGCAAGCCTACTTCATAATTTCAATCAGCCCAAACTTCCGCGGTTCTTTGGTAAAATGTTCGATAAAATATACCAGACCTTTATATTGCCGTTTGTCTATGGATCCGAAAGTAATCCCGTACTGATATTCGATCCTCCGTGTTTTTTCGCATGGCAATTCCACCCGAAAATTATTCACTGAAAGTGAAATGGTTTCAGAATCTCCAATCCGTTTGTCAGTGGATACGATTCTCATACCGCCAATGCATATATCTAACAATAGTGCATAAATTCTAAGGGTCATTGATTGTTGATTTAACTTGGTTTTTATCGCTCAATTTGAAAGACTCTCCCCAAACACCTCCATCGCTGGTCCATGGATACGCGGGTCATCGTAATCCAAAAACCGGCCGCTGAATTCCCGCGGTGCATAAAGCGCCAGCCAGGCAATGGAGCGGGCCGGAATTTCCGCCGGCTCCAGTTCGCCTTGATCTTTAAGTTGCCGGTAATAGTCCGCCTGCTCGGACGGCATGGCCCGCGGGCCCTCCTGCCGAATTAAGGTCTGCATATCCGTGTCAACAACTCCCGGCCGCACGGTTAAGGCTGTCAATCCAGGTTCTTCGGCAGCCAGAATTCGCGTAAAATGATTCAGGGCGGCCTTGCCGGTGCAATAGGCACTGATGGATTCCAGCGCCAGATTGGCGGCGCCGCTGCTTACATTTACAACCCGTCCCTTTTGCCGACGTAAAGCGACAACGGCGGCCCTGATCAGATTGAACGGACCGAACAAATTCACTTCTAGGTTGTATCGCCAGTCGGCCGGATCGGTCCGGGCGATGCCGGAAATCGGTTGAACAATAGCGGCATTGTTCACCAGCGTATCAATCCGCCCGAAACGGTCCAACGTTTTGTCAACGGCTTTGTGGCAGGCATCGTATCGGGACACATCCGCCCTGCATACCAGAGGCTCGCCGCCCAGACGTCGAACATCGTCGCCCGTCTCATTAAGCTTTTCTTCCGATCGGGCGATAAGCGTGACCGCCGCCCCTGCTTTGCCCAGCCAGCAAGCCACGGCCGCCCCCAGCCCGCGCGACGCACCGGTTACAATGGCTAGAACTTAACGCCATATACTTTCCATTTTCTGACAGGATTAACAGGATGAACAGGATAGATATACTAAATCAAAAAAATCCTGATAATCCTGTAAATCCTGTCTAAATAAATGTAGTTTCATATAAGGATTTAGCAACTCGCCTTCCTGACACCCGAAACCTGACACCTGACACCTTTAGTTTATCAATAACAAAAGGTCAGATAAACTGTATCATCGGGTTATCACTTCAAGCCCAAAAGCTCCCTGACTTCCTCCGGCCGGGTTTTACCAACTGCAAGTTTCATATATTCTATTACCAGGGCCGATTCCATTTCGTCTCTCGACATCTGAACCCAGTAGTGTTTATTTTTAAATAGATTTGCGGACAATTTCCCAATGTGCCCTCCGCCCCCATCATACCTTTTTTGCAAAATGCCGGAATATATCTTCATTTTGGATCTCAGGGTGTCTTCGGAGAACCCCCTGATCCGAGAAAAATCGTCGGCCATTGATTCCACCGATGGCAGTGAAGGATATTCCAAAATCTCTTTCATCGGCTTTGCAAATCGTTTCAGACCGCTGTAAATATGTGGCCTTCGCACCATGTTGATTCCAGCCCACCCGGCTCGAAGCCATTTGAACAGGGCGCAGCGAACCTTCGAATCGACGGGGTCAATCTCATCATAAATATTGATCCCGCTGGAACCATACATGTATGATTTAACCCATCCCAGAGCAGGGATGGTAAGTCCGGGTTTGCCGGAATAAAAATAATCCCAATCATCGTCCGTACCCAGGACATATCCTTTTTTGCCGACGGCGGAAACATCCGCCTGTTTGGAAACGGTAACCAGGATGTTGCGTTGGCGATACTTAAAAAGAATTATGGTTTGGTTCAGGTTGTATGCGTAGTAAGCGCCCGAATGGGTGTCCGGTGTAATTTCCATATGTTGAAGACCCTTGATAACGACCGGGGAATCGAGCCGATCCAGGTACCGCCCGATACGCGGCGGCGATTGCCGGTTCTTGTGTGAATCCAGCCAGTGGAGCAGACGCACCGAAGAAGGCACCGTGGCGATATATGGAATATCGGGATTAAACGAATATGCCACGATCATTTTAAGATTTTGATGAATATCTAATTCATAATAGGCTGAGGGTGCGCCGGTAATCTTGTCTGCGTAATATAGTGCAGCATCCTTGCCAGGTAGGTTGATGAAATCCAGTACCCCGGCAACCTTTTTAAGATCAAAAGCGACTGTTTTAGAGGGGTCAGCAAGATCGAGGAAATGACGAAGTCCGGCAGAAAGGGCGGGTGGAATTTCTACCTCATCGAGGCTTCCATCCGCTTGGGATTCGGCTGGCAAAAAAAGGCATATTGCCCCGATCATGGCAATTATGATAAATGTTCTGCAGTGACTCATTTGTATTTTACCTAGGTTGAGCGGTTCAGCCCGCCCTGGCCTCCGGCTCGTAGCCTACGCCTCGGAGAGTGCGACTTATAAGATCATATTACAGCCCGTGTCAGGTTCCCAAATATGAATCTAAATAATTGAGCAACGTAAAGTCAGGTCTGGGCCAGGGAGTTCAACGTTCCGGGTTGAAAAAGCGCACACAGCTCATACGGACTTCGTTGAATAGTTTACTGGTTGAAGGGTTTAATAGGTAAATTATAGTCATAATTTTAGAATGTTACGATTGTTAAAACATGAAGTGTCCAATTATTTTGCAAATATGGGATAAATCCATATTTACAACTACTTAACCAATCAACTAATCAACCAATCAACGATATCTGTTCGTGTCTGAACTTTCAATACAAAACAGACCAGCCGGAACTTTTGCGATCAGAAATCAGATTGCCATCTCGAAAAAGGGAATTAGTTTATGCAGGATGAAAAACCAGTCGATTCGAATAACAGGTGCCCGTCAGCACAATCTTAAAAACCTGGATCTTGCCATCCCGCTGAATCAGATTACCGTGGTCACCGGCGTCAGCGGGTCAGGCAAGTCCTCCCTGGCGTTTGACACCCTGTATGCCGAAGGCCAGCGCCGTTATGTGGAAACCTTCTCACCGTATGCGCGCCAATTCATGGATCGCATGGATCGCCCCCAGGTTGAAAAAATCGAAGGCATTCCACCGGCCATTGCCATTGACCGCAAGGATCCGGTCCGCACCTCGCGCTCGACAGTGGGCACCATGACCGAAGTCACAGATTATGTCAAGCTGCTGTATGCACGGCTCGCACAACTCCACTGCCGGTCATGCGGCAAGCCCGTGATACCGGAGACGCCGGCGCATATCTGGGACCTCTTGCAAAAACAGCGGGCAGGATCAGCCATCGTCATCACCTTCCCCTACATAATTAACGACTCCTCCACAGATCAGATTTGTTCGTCGCTAATGCAGATGGGCTTCGATCGACTGTTCCTCAAAAACCAAATTGTTCCCTTGGAAGACTGGCAACCTGAACGCCGCCAAAAAGAAATACCGGTGCTGGCCGATCGGTTAATCCTGCGTCCCGCAGAAAAGGAGCGGGTCCTGGACTCCCTTGAGCTAGCCTTCCGCTTCGGCGGCGGAAGACTGGATGTCTGGCTGGGGCCTGATAAGCATTCTAGCTTCAGTAACCGTCTGGCGTGTGCCCATTGCAATATCGCATACGGCGCTCCCATGCCCAACCTTTTCTCATTTAACAGCCCTATGGGTGCATGTGACAACTGTCGCGGTTTTGGCCGCACCATTGGCATTGACATGGATCTCGTCATACCGGACCATTCACTCTCTCTCACAGAGGGCGCCGTCAAAGCCTTCGGCAATCCGGAAAACAACCGCATGGAATTTGCAGACCTGATGGATTTCTGCCGGCGGCGAAAAATTCCGACCGATATTCCTTTTAAGAAACTGAAGGCCGCCCACAAAAAATCCATTATTCAAGGGACAACTACGTATTATGGCATCGAAGGGCTATTCCGCTGGCTGGAATCCAGAACCTATAAAATGACGGTACGTGTATTTCTGGCCCGCTATCGCAGCTATGATGTCTGTCGGGAATGCAGCGGCACGCGCTTTAAGAAGGAGACCTTGCTATACCGCCTCGACGGACAGACCATCGCGCGGATCTATGCCATGAACGTCGAGCAGGCCCATGATTTTTTCAAGACCCTGCCGGTGTCGCCCCGCGATGACGCCAGCCAACAGGTATTGGAGGAAGTCCGCAATCGGCTGAATTATCTCAGAGATGTCGGGTTGGGATATCTGACGCTCGATCGTCAGTCCCGCACCCTTTCCGGCGGCGAGGTCCAGCGGGTTGCGCTGGCATCCGCCCTGGGATCCTCGCTGGTAAACACCCTCTATGTTCTGGACGAACCCAGCATCGGCCTTCATCCCCGGGACAACCACCGGCTTATCCGGATATTGAAAGGGCTGCGCAATTTATCGAATACCGTCGTGGTGGTTGAACATGATCCGGAAATCATTCGCGAAAGTGACTATCTACTGGATCTGGGGCCAAAAGCCGGCGAACAGGGCGGTGAGATCATGTATTTCGGCCCCACTGCCGGCGTCAACGGATCTCTGACCGGGCAGTATCTGAAGGGTCGACGCAAAATCTCCGTCGCCGGCCGGCGGCGCATCCCCCGCAGCAACCGGTGGCTGACCATCAAGGGAGCGGCCGCAAACAATTTAAAAAAAATCGATGTGAAGATCCCTCTGGGATTGTTTGTCTGCTTAACCGGTGTATCCGGATCAGGCAAATCGACCCTGGCGGAAGATATTCTTTTTAAAGCCGCCAAAAAATCCCTGGGAAACCAGGAGGGTCGGCCCGGTGAGCACACTGCCATCAAGGGAATGGATCATATTGATGATGCCGTGCTGGTGGACCAGCGTGCCATCGGCCGCACCCCGCGGGCCAATGCATTGACCTACACCAAAGCTTTAGATCCGATTCGCAGGCTGCTGGCGGATACATCCCAAGCGAAGACCGGCAATTTTGGACCCGGTCATTTCTCCTTTAATGTGGCCGGTGGACGCTGCGAAACCTGCAAGGGTGAAGGATTCGAGAAGGTGGAAATGCAGTTTCTTTCCGACGTGTTCATCCTCTGTCCGGATTGCAAGGGAAAGCGCTTCAAACCCGAGGTACTGGATGTCTGCTACCGGGGACGCAACATTCACGACATTCTGACCATGACGGTGGACCAGGCCCTCAAGTTTTTTGAGAATACTAGAAAGGTACTATCGTCCCTCCAGCCGCTGGCCGATGTGGGCCTGGGATATATCCGACTGGGCCAGCCAATCAACACCATGTCCGGCGGCGAGGCCCAGCGTCTCAAACTCTCCCGCTATGTCGGCAACGGTTCCGGTAACCTTTCGCGCAAATTGTTCATATTTGACGAACCCACCACCGGCCTGCATTTTGATGACATCGGCAAGTTGCTGACCGCTTTACAGCGCCTGGTCGACAGCGGAAACACGGTGCTGGTGATCGAACACAACATGGATGTGGTTAAAACCGCCGACTGGGTCATCGATCTGGGCCCCGAAGGAGGCGATGCCGGAGGTTATGTTGTGGCAACCGGACCGCCGGCAGAGGTGGCCAAAAATGCAAAATCGCACACCGGCCGTTTCCTAAAAGCTTATCTAAAAGGGACGGGACGGTTGAAGTATCAAAACTCATCGTCAACCGGTGTTGCCGAATCGCCGGCATCATTTCCAGAATCGGCGATCTCCGATGCCATCACATTGAAAGGCGCCCGCGTACATAATTTAAGAGATATCAATCTGACTTTGCCCCACAACCAAATGGTGGTGTTGACCGGTGTATCCGGTTCGGGAAAATCTACCTTGGCTTTTGATATTCTTTTTGCCGAAGGCCAGCGCCGCTATCTGGAAAGCCTGGCACCCTACGTCCGTCAGTATATGAAAATCCTGGAACGGCCGGATGTCGATCTTGTCACCGGCCTGGCTCC
>CALZJV010000691.1 GCA_945787595.1 uncultured Desulfobacterales bacterium
GATGACAATGCCATGTTTCGCCACCAGGACATCGCAGAATACCGGGATCTGGACGAGGAAGATCCTCTGGAGGTGGAAGCTGCCAAGTATAATCTCAACTATATTAATCTGGACGGAAATGTGGGTAATATGGTCAACGGCGCCGGTTTGGCAATGGCCACCATGGACCTTATCAAGTTTGCCGGAGCAGAGCCGGCCAATTTTCTGGATGTGGGAGGCGGTGCCAGCGCCGAGATGGTCGAGAACGGTTTCAGGATCATTTTAAGCGACCCGAACGTGAAGGGCATTTTGATTAACATTTTTGGCGGCATACTGCGGTGCGATGTGCTGGCCGAAGGTGTTGTCAAGGCGGCCCAAAAAACCAACATCAACGTTCCGGTGGTAGTTCGGATGGAGGGAACCAATGTCGAGGAAGGTCGTCGAATTCTATCCGAGTCGGGTCTTAAATTGACCACGGCCACCGATTTAAAGGATGCGGCGAACAAAGTTGCAGAAATTGTACAAGCGTAGCGCATGGGGCATAGGGAAGAAGCTATGAAGCTGGGAAGTTAGGAAGGTGAGAACAAAAAAGCTCGAGGCTGAAAGCAAGTAGATGCTCAAAGCTGAAAGCTCAAATGGACCACGATAACGGTCTGAACGCACACAATTTATCCAGTTAAACCCATTTGTTTTTTGTTTAACCGGGACGATCTAAACCATCCAAACCACCTCAACAATCTCAGTGGCAAATATTTGAGGCTGAAAAATGAGCATCTTTGTTGATAAAAACTCACGCGTAGTGGTTCAGGGCATTACCGGCAGAGAAGGGCAATTTCATACCCGCCAGTGTGTCGCTTACGGCACGCATGTGGTGGCAGGGGTCACGCCGGGAAAAGCCGGCCAGAAAATGGACGATGTTCCCGTCTATAATACGGTTAAAAACGCGGTGGCTGAAACCGGTGCAAACTGCAGCCTGATTTTTGTACCGCCGGCTTTTGCCGGCGATGCCATTATGGAGGCCGCCGATGCCGGCATTGGGGTCATTGTGGCGATTACCGAGGGGATTCCGGTGTTGGACATGATGAAGGTCATCAATTATCTGGAAGGAAAACCAATGCGTCTGATCGGCCCGAATTGTCCAGGCATCATTACCCCCGGGGAAGCCAAAATCGGCATTATGCCCGGACCTATCCATAAGCCTGCCGGTCCGGTGGGAGTGATTTCGCGTTCCGGAACGTTGACCTATGAGGTTGTCAATCAATTAACGCTGGAGGGAATCGGGCAGAGCACCTGTATTGGTATCGGCGGAGATCCGATCATCGGCTCCAACTTCATTGACTGCCTTGAGGCCTTTGAAAAGGATCCGGATACCAAAGGGATCGTGATGGTCGGTGAAATCGGCGGTACCGCCGAGGAAGAGGCTTCAGCATTTGTGTCGCAAAAAATGAACAAACCGGTGGTGGGTTTTATTTCGGGATTGACCGCACCACCGGGGCGGCGTATGGGGCATGCCGGTGCAATTATCAGCGGCGGCAGTGGCACCGCCGAAGCGAAAATTGAAGCGATGGAAGCCGCCGGGATCCATGTTTGTAAAAACCTGGGTGCACTAGGGGAATTGTGCGCCGAGGTGTTTAGATAGACCCTTGTTGGGTTTTATCTGACAACATGTTGTAAGGAACGTAGGGTTTCAGATTTCCCTCCTTCTTCCACCTGACTACGGCGCGGGTAGGAAGGTGTTCAGCAATTAAAAATTTCAAATAACAAATCACAATACCGAAATTCAAAATTCCAAACAACTAGGGTTTGATATTATTTGATATTTGGATATTGTGATCTGGAATTTTTTTGGCCCAATTTTAAGATCAGGTGGTGCTTGTAATTTGTTATTTCCGGTTTATCGGGCAGGTATTTTGTGTTTAATTTTATGATCCAATCTCCATCATAATTGGAAATTTGTAAATGCACGAAATGGGCATAGCGCTACAGATTATCGAGATTGCGACCGAATCCATACCGGCGGATGCCGGCGACGTCCGAGTTGAAAGGATAAATTTAAAAATCGGTAAACTGGCCGCCGTGGTCCCGGACAGCCTGCGCTTTTGTTTTAATGTTGCCATTAAAGACACACCACTTGACGGTGCTAAACTTGTTATCCAAGAGTTACCTGTGATGGCCCGGTGCCGGGATTGCGACGCCCAATGGACCATCAGCAGCCCGGCATTTATCTGCGAAAATTGCGATAGCGGCTCTCTGGAGATTCTTTCCGGCCGTGAGCTGGATATCGAATCTATCGAAATAGCTCAAAAGGTTGATCATGTTTCTTGAAAAGTTATTTAAGACCCAAAAATATTGTCACCATGACGGTTCGCGCCATTCCCATCCTCATCCGGACAGCGTCGGCAGCGAGGTTAGCATTAAAAAAAGCGGCAGCCGGGAAATCAAAGTGGTTCGCAGAGTCCTTGACATCAACGAAAAAATGGCCGAGCAGAACCGTAGCATTTTTGCCGCGAAGGGAATTTTCGTTCTCAATGTTATGAGCTCGCCGGGTTCCGGCAAGACCTCCACCCTTGAGAAGACACTATCTCAGATCACATCAGAGATCAAAAGTGCCGTGATCGTCGGTGACATCTGCACCACCAATGATGCCGACAGGCTTGCCGTCTCCGGTGTTCCGGTGGTTCAAATCAATACCGACGAATTCGGAGGCGATTGCCACCTGGCTGCCCATGTGATCGAAAAGGCGGTGGAGGGGCTAGATCTAGATAACATCGAATTGCTAATTATCGAAAATGTGGGCAATCTGGTTTGTCCGGCTGAATTTGACATCGGCGAAGATGCCCGGGTAGTTGTGTTAAGTGTCACGGAAGGTGAAGACAAACCGGCGAAATATCCCCTGATGTTCAGAGAATGTGAAGTCGCCCTACTGAACAAAGTCGATTTGTTGCCATATCTGGATTATGACAAGCAAAAGGCCATTGACTTTATTCATCAGATTCACCCGGACATGCCGGTTTTTGAAATTTCAGCGAAAACCGAGGAAGGCTTCGAGCCATGGATCAGATGGTTGAAGGGAAAGGTCAGGGAGAAGGCCAGGGGCGCGGGGCATAGGGCATAGGGCGCGGGGGCATAGGGAGTGGGGTGCAGGGCATGGGGAAAAAGTAGGAGGCTGGGAAGCAGGGAGGTTGGGAAGCTGAAAGCCATATAAGCTCAAGGCTGAAAGCTCAAAGTTAGGAAAGGTTAGAAACTGAAAGGGATGACTTTTTTTCCTTAATCAACTAATCAACGAATTTACCAATAAACCAGACCAGATTGAGCCATCATAACGATCCTAACGAACACAACCAGCATAATGAACTAAACGATCCAAATCTATCCAATGAAATTTTCGCAGTAACAGCGAAGCGTATTTCATCGGGACAATTCTAACGATCCCACCGAAAACAACCATCCGGATTTATTCAACTTATACTCGCTTTGAGCTTTAAGCCCAGAGCTCATATGGCCTTCTGCGCTTTTGCCTATAACTTCTCACTTTTTACCTTTTCCCCCTCTGCCCCACGCGCCCTGCCCTATGCCAATTTGCCTCCAACCTGCTCTATGCCCTTTGCCCTATGCTCCATGCTCTATGCCCTATGCTCTCTGCCCTCTGCCATAACATTCCGCATTCCTAAATCCGAATTCCCCATTCAATTTCCCACCGCTTCCTTCCAAAACGGCGACATACCCCGCAACCGTTCGATGATGGGCGGCATTTTCTCAATGACGATATCGATTTCTTCTTCGGTGGTATAGCGGCTGAGGCTGAACCGGATGGAACCGTGGGCCGCCGTAAACGGAACGCCCATGGCGCGCAGCAC
>CALZJV010000692.1:0-990 GCA_945787595.1 uncultured Desulfobacterales bacterium
TAAATCTGCAGAAATGTCAGAAAATTTCTGCACAACCTGCCTTCTCTCCCAAATCAATTTCAGCCATAACCAGGGCTTCCAGTATATCCAGCGGCATCGCAGAGAGCTTGCCTCAATAAGCTGATGGCCCTGTTTTCCCAGAAATTCAAATATTCCGGTAGCGGTGACCAGATCACCGGAGGGGTGGTCGTGTCCCAGGGGCTTGAAAGGAGCATAGAAGCAAATCCGCAAAGGGCATGGCGCATGGGGCATAGAGTTTGAGGTGGATGGCATGGGGCATCGGGTATAGGGCACGGTGAAAAGCCCCTATTTCAAAGATTTTTGAAAGCTAGTGATTCGTCGACAGAGAATATCCAATTTTGTCAAAAGCGCGGTACGTTGCTCCTTGCTAATAAGTTTTCTCATTTCAAAGAGAATGAGAGCATTAGCATTTTCAAAGGTGGATCTACGCGCTATGTTTAAGAAGTTGCTGAAGTCCTTTTTGGACGAAGATCCGGAACCTTCTGCAATATTATTTGACATTGACATCCCTGACCCTCTTAATTGTTCCGCCCAGCGATATAGTCTCTTCCTCTCAAGATCGTCGGCAATATCAAAAAGTTCATTCGCGATCTCAATTGCTGAATGCCAGATCTTTAAATCCTGAAATCTGAATTTTGCCATTTTAACCTCCAATATAACTTCAAGCTCTGTATGCCAAAATCAGGTCGGCAACCAGTATAGCATGCTTTTTACTCTAATCACTATGCCCCCAGCCCTCTGCACCATGCCCTATGCTCTATGCCCTTCGCCCTTCGCCCCATGCCCTCTGCCCTTAGCCCTCTGCCCCATGCCCTCCTTCCGATATACCTCGGCGAGATCCCGAATCAGCTGCCGGTTGTCAAAATCCACGGTAACACGTTGTCTGGCCGCCTCTGTAATCCGACTTCTTAAATGCATATCGGTCAATAAGCGCAGCATGGCCTCGGCCAGTTTATCCGGCTGGCCGCA
>CALZJV010000692.1:1004-8780 GCA_945787595.1 uncultured Desulfobacterales bacterium
CACCACCACCGGCACCTCCATCGCCATACTTTCCAGTAAAACATTGGGAATGCCGTCCCGATCTCCATTGGGTGCCACTTCGCAACCCAACACAAAAAGATCGGCATTTTTATAGTGCTCCAAAACCACTTGGTGGGGTTGGGTCCCCTGCAGCTGGGTCACGGATCCCAGGTCCAGATCTTTGATAAGAGATATAATTTTTTCACGGTCTTCACCCCCGCCGATATGGGTGTGGTGCAGACAAACCCCCTGATCGCATAAAATCCGCAGCGCTTTGTAAATCGTGGGCAGCCCTTTTTTGGCGGTAAACCGGGCAATGGTGAGAATCCGGTAGGGTTCAACCGGTTTTGGCATAATTTCACGTTTGCCGGCAAACAACCCGATATCAATTCCGTGGTAAATGCGGTGAATCGGTGTCGCATTCCCATCAGACAGTTTCGAAAGGTGTCTGCGGTTATATTCGGTGCAGGTGATCACAAATCGGGCCAGTTGGATTTTTTCATGAAGCTGCTGCGGATTTGATGTGTAAATATCTTTGGCATGGGCGGTGAAACTAAACGGCAATCCCGTCAAATGGCGGGTAAACATGGCAACCGATGTCGGGGAATGGGCAAAGTGGGCATGCAGATGGGTGACACCGCTTGCCGGTAAAAACCGGTGCACCAGATATCCGGCCTGCAAAAGATGCTTGATGGTGGCGGATTTGTGTGTCCTTAAAAAGCGTCGATATGCTGCTTTTAGAGCACCGGCATAAACTACGGGTTTTTTTGCAGCCAGCAAGAGGTTGTGATACAGCAGACGCGGTAATGGATTTATAAGTGTTTCGGGCAGATAGTCCACTTTGGCCCGGATTTTTTTGACACTTTCGTGACTGAAATTTTCCCGCGGGCGGCGCATGGAAAACAGATGAACGGCAAAACCGAGATTTTCAAGCAAAAAGATTTCGTTGGAAATGAACGTTTCGGAAATGCGGGGATAGCCTTTCAGAATCATCCCCAGAACAGGTACCCTGAATGTAGGGTGATGAAAATCACGCATAACTTGGCTCTTAACTTCCATTCCATTTTTATTCCATTAAATCAGCCTTGTAGGATAATTTTAGATTTTGAATTTTGAATTGCGGATTTGTGGTATCGCTGTGCTCTGTCACTATTTATTAAATTGATCCGCCGAAGGCGGACCTTAAATCCAAATTCTAAAATCCAAAATCCAAAATTTTTGGGGAACACTTTTTAAAAGTCACTATGCGAAAGAAAGCATGATTTTACACCACCCTAAGCGGGCGGTGCTCACGCTCTTTTGCACCTGAATTCAAACAGGCGCCTTTGCATGGATTCAATGCCGGTTAATTTAAATCGGGAAATGGCTTCGTGATAGAGCCCGGCATTTTCCATCAGATAAAAAATTTTTTCCCGTAAAATATCGGGTGCATAATCCGCCCAGGGGATATAATCCACCAGATGTTTACAGTGAAACGCCCGGGCGCGTATAATTTGCTCCTTCCGGGGGGTCTCCCGGGGGATGACCAGGCTGATAGTTCCCTGACCGAGGATCTCACAAAGGGTGTTATACCCTCCCATGCTGACGACGACATCCGCCGCCGCGAAAATTTTTTCCATCTGGCGATAAAAATGGTAGGTTCGCACCCCCAGCCGTCTGGCCCGCTTGAAAATATCCTTTCTTCCCTGTTTCGGCATGAACGGGCCCGTGATCAGGACGCTTTTGAAAGGTGGGGCATGGCTGAAAGATTCAAGCATCGCCAGATAGGTATCCATGACCCTGTAACCGTCGCCCCCGCCGCCGGTGGTGACTACCACCAGTTTTTCATCTTTTTTGATCTTAAGCTCTTTCTTGATGTTGCGCACAGCCTCTTTACTCGAAATTTTGCGCGGTATATATCCCGTAAAATACATCTTCTGACTAATGGATGGTGAAATATCATATTCCTTTATAGGATCATAATATTCCTGAATCCCATAGACCCATATCTCACTGTAAAGGTTCTCCAGATGCTCATAAACCCTTTTCCGCTTCCAGTCTTTTTTAACAGTGACCGCATCGTCCATAATATCACGCAGCCCGAGAATGGATCGTGTATCAGGCCGACAGCGCCGCAACCACTGCAACGTAGGCAAAATCTCTTTTTTCAGCCCAAGGGGCTCCTTGTCCACGATGAACAGGTGGGGCTGAAATGCTTTTGCCGTGGCGGTGATGATATTCTTGCGGATATCGAGTGCATGCCGGGCATTGATTTTGATGGAAAGGGGCAGGTACTCATCGTTGGTTTTTTTGATCATCCCCGGAATCCGCACAAAATCGATTCGGTCCGCAAATGTAAAGCGACCGGCAATGGGGGAACCGGTCAGGATCAGGATATTGATGCGGGGTCCCAGTAAATGGGATGCGATGGCCATCGTTCTGCGGATGTGTCCGAGACCATAGGTGTCATGGGAATACATCAGGATGTTATATGTCGAGTTGCGGGCCATTGCCATTGCAGGTCACCACCTGAAATCGTTGTACCGGTATAAAAGGTTTGTTTGCGAAGCCCCTATATCACATCCAGAAAGTCGCATCAAACGTTACCGTTGATGAGAACTTATAACGGCAAGGCCCTCGTTTTGTCAAGAAATCGTCATATTTAATTCCCCAATCCTTCCCTTTGGCACACTATTTTGCTATAGGTTTCCAGATAATCTATTGCCGAAAAAACGGCATCAATAGAATTATTATATTACCTTTGTGGCTTAGTGCCTTGGTGGCAGAACCATTACGTTAATTTAACGCCCAGCTAAAGATATAAAAACATGAAAGTGAACACCCAGCGCCTCATCGACCGTTATATCGGAACAATAATTTGCCGTGTATTTTCGATATATTATCGATTTTTTACAAAAGAATCCAAGCCGGACCAAATAAAAAAGATTCTTATCATCCAATTGTCCGAGATGGGGGCCCTGGTTTTGGCCACCCCCATGCTTCAGTATCTGAAGGAAAAATTCCCGAATGCCGTACTTCATATCATCGTGTTTGAGAAAAACCGTGAGGTGGCGGAATTGCTGGGGGTCATCCCGTCGGAAAATATTTTAACGATTAACGATAAATCCATGTCGGCCTTTCTAAATGATACGGCAGGCGTCTTGTTCAGTATGCGCAAGATCCAATTTGACACGGTCATCGACTGTGAGCTGTTTTCAAGGATCAGCAGTATTCTGGCATTTCTCAGCGGCAGTGCCGTGCGGGTCGGATTTCATCCCCACACCCAGGAAGGCTTATACCGCGGAAATTTTATCAATCGGCCGGTGCTTTACAACCCCTATCACAACATCTCGCGGCAGTTTCTGACTTTAGCCGAAGCCATAGATTCCGACACCCATCCGAAGGCCAAACGCCGGATTCCGCATGAAACGTTGACGCTCCCGACCATTGAAGTCGGGCAAAAAGAAATCGAAAACGCCAAAAAGAAATTGTATGATATCGCCCCGGGAGTCGAGGGTAAAAAGATCGTGCTCATTTATCCCGGGGGTGGTCTGCTACCCATCCGGGCCTGGCCTTTGGATTATTATTGCCGGTTGACTGCAGAATTGCTTGTCAAAGGACATGCCGTCTGTATCATCGGTCTTGCAGATGATCGAGATGTGGCCAATGTCATTTTATCCCATAACCGGGACCAAAATTGCGTGGATTTAACCGGCTACACCAAAACCATCCGGGAGCTGATGATAATATTTCATTTTTCATCGCTTCTTATCACCAACGACGGCGGCCCCGGCCACTTGGCCGCCTTGACGACCATTCCCTCAATTATTTTTTATGGTCCGGAAACACCCACGCTGTATGGCACCATGAATGAAAACGCCATCAATTTTTACCTGAATTTTTCATGCTCGCCATGTGTCACCGCTTACAACCACCGCAAATCTCCATGTGATGGCAACAATTTGTGCCTGAAAAAAATAAGCCCGGATGATGTGCTGGCGAAAGCGTTGGCAATATTGGAAGAGTAAAGATATCATTCATATACTACCACAGCGACGCCTTATTAAAAAAAATGGCATCTTACCTGGTGGGAGCGGCTTCCAGCCGCGAATTCCGATTTAGCACCGTGGTGCCACGGTTTATCGCGGCTGAAAGCCGCTCCCACCAAGGCAAGATAACGCAATTAAAAGCTAAATTGCCGATTTTGCATTAACTTGGTTGTACTGTATAACAAGGTTCCTTTTTTATGCAACTGACAACACGCAACGGACAACTGACGATTCGCACCTGACAAACAATACCTTGCCCACCTTTGAATCAAAGTTATGGAACCAGGCAACCAATCAAATCCCCAATCAACCTACCGCACGCTGTTCTGGATATTTCTAACCCTGATAACCACCTTGCGCCTGTTTTTCGCAGACAAGTTCGGTCTTGGTGTTGATGAATCCCATTATTTACTTTACTCCCGCCACCTGGCCTGGGGCTACTTCGATCATCCGCCCATGGTAGCCTTTTTGGCTGCCCTGACGACCCTGTTTGGAGACAGCGTTTTTTGGGTCCGTCTGGGACCGATCCTATGTTCGACCATCAGTCTGATTATTTTGCGATACCTGGCACTGGAACTTTATCAGGATGAACGTCTAGCCTTGTGGTCGGCGGTATTACTGCAGCTGATGCCCTATCAGCATCTGTTGATGGTAGGGTTGCTGCCGGATGCCACCTTGAATCTATTCTGGTGCGGCACCCTGCTTTCCGTATGGCAGGCAGCTAAAACCGGCAAGTGGCTGTTGTGGATTCTGACCGGCCTGCTGTTCGGCGGCGCCCTGCTCAGCAAATATCATGGTGTGCTGCTGGCGGGGTGTGTGTTGGGCTACTTCATCACATCCAGCAACCATCGTTTCTGGCTCGCAAAAATTCAACCCTATGTAGCGGTCATGATCGGACTTGCCGTCTTTGTGCCGAATATTCTCTGGAATTTCAGACACGACTGGATTTCCTATTCGTACCAGCTCAGCCACGGCAGCGGTGATGGTTTTAGCTTCGCCAAATTCCTTGTGGCAATTGGCGGCCAGTTCGGCGTCTGGTCGCCGGTAATTTTCGGCCTGTTGATTGCTGCTATCACTGTTCAGCTGCGTCAAAAAAAGATGAGCGACGCGGATCGATTCATTGTCTGGACCAGCATACCCATTTTTATTTTTTTCTGCCTGGCAGGTTTAACCAGCAAGATTCTGCCGCACTGGACGTCCGTCGGCTGGTGGACGGGTTCCATCGCGGTTGCGGTGGTGATGTTACGAAAGGTTTCTCGACAAAATACCTCTGCAAAACGCTGGCGCCGCTGGTCAGCCGCCGCCGCCTTAACAGGTTTGGTGATGAGCTCCCTGCTATATATTGCACTTATCTGGCCCATTGTCACTCCAGTCTACACCTGGGGCAGAGACATTTCCTTGAGCCTCAATCGGAAATTTCCGGCCGTCGAACCACTAAAGCCTTATGAAACCGGCTACGACATATCCAATGATCTTTTCGGCTGGCAGCAGATCGCAAACCGGGTGGAAGCCATCCGAGTGCAAATGCCCCTACCGCACAAAACCTTTGTTTTCTGCCATCGATTTTTTATGACCAGTCAACTGGCGGTCTACCTTTCCCCCGGCACGGCGGCCACCTCCCTTCATCACAAGTTCAATCAATACCGGTTGCCGGGCGGTATAGGCCGCTGTTTTCTGGAATGGACGCGGATCCTGTCCAAATTCGAATATTTCGTGACGGTCAGCCGGCACATGAGCTGGCGGTATATAAATACTATGGATTTAAAGGTAAGTACAGAACTAGTAAATATTAGCAGATTATGGGGTAATATTTTGGACAAGGCTCCGTTTGCAGCCTCGGCGATTGGTTAATTACTTGACAATTAGCATTATGACGATATATAGATATATATATCATATTTATGGGGAACGATATGGCAAATGTACGAACGATCATAACGCTTTCGGAAGAAGACAAACGGTGGCTGGAAAGTTATAGCAACCTGCATCATGTTTCAGTAGCTGAGGCAATACGCCAGGGAATCCGCAAATTGAAGGAAATGGAGCTCCATGAGAATTACCGGGCGCTGGTGAAAAACAGCAGAGGCCTGTGGAAAAAAGGGGATGGATTGGCCTACCAAAATAAAATCAGAGCGGAATGGAATTCACAATGATTGAGAGGCTGATCGATTCAGTCATTATTATTGATCATTTAAACGGTATAGACAAAGCCACCCATTTTATCCTTAATTTAGATCCAAGGCAGACTGCGATTTCGGTGATAACCCGGGCGGAAATTCTAACCGGCATTCATAAAGATGAGCAGACAGAAATCATTCACCTTCTGGATCAATATAAACTTTTGATTATAGATAAATCAATTGCGGATCTTGCAGCAAATCTGCGAAGGAAATATGGTTGGAAGTTGCCGGATGCTTTCCAAGCTGCATTGGCACAATACCACAAGGTAAAATTGAGCACACGAAATACAAAAGACTTCAAACCTCAAAAACATGATTTTGTCGAAATCCCATACTCGTTGTAACCGCCTCCCATTCCTTTCCGGAAAACAAAGCGATTAAATTCCGATACATTTAAAAGGATGTTGAATTTTAGTGGGAGCGGCCTTTGCAGTTGCAAGTCCGCCAACGATTCCCATCTCCCAAGGAGCATAAGCCTTCTATCGTCTTCAAGGCTTTGATACAAATCACAACTAACGCAACCGGATTCAGCCCGCGTGGGACCCAGCATCGGCAGCATGATGCGCACTGCTTGCTCTTCGTTCTCCGGCGATACCCGGATTCCCAGCGTGGCCACAATCATCGTTATTCTGCGCTCTCGCCACTGGTTGCACGTATGACCATGTGCTCGATATCGCAAGTTCTGTTCCAGGATCCGGAATGTCACGCACAAAACGATTTAAGTGGTTGATTCGGCTGGATTTGGGAATTTGAAAGCGATAAGGACCGGGCAACAAAGCTGAGCCCGGATGACGATATTTCGTACATGTAACGAAATATCGTGCGTGTCGAACAGGGGGAACGTATTCACCCGCCGGGCCGAGTGGCTGGGTCCGAGCGCGCCGACAGGGTCGGGATACCTTATGTCGTCGTGAGTAACGCAACGAGAGCCTGTCCTGAGCGCCGTTCCCCTGCTTTGCGGGGACACGCGAAGGAAAGGACCTCACCGCGTCAAAGTCGTTACCGCCATATCAGACGGTGAATTTCCTCGCAGTGCTCGGAACGACCAACGACGGGTCGGATTCTTCCCTCGCCGGGTTCACACACAATGACGGTGCCGCACCGCTCGCTCAGAATGACAATGCCGTTGCGCCTATTCAGAACGACAACAGCGCTATACTCATGAAATCTAGCTGACAAATTCCCAATTGCTCCAAGCTTGCGCTATTTGTGCAGCTATTGAAGCTGAGGCATGAATTTTTCGCGCAGGAGTCTTCGGTGGGAATTCGGAAGAATGTAGGCCGTAAACGCTGCAATCTAAGTGTCCGAAACGGCAGTAACCTCCGCCAAAGCTTCTTCGATAACCGCGGCACTCACACCTCGCTTCTTCAGGCTGGACACTAATCCGGAAACCGCATCGCTATCCAGACGTTCAAGGTCCTTGCTCAAGCGTTGGCCAACGTATGCGCGAATCAAAGGTTGGTAACCGGAGAAACCCAACAACGGAGCAATGCGCTTGAGGTCGTCAATGACATCTTCGGGCATCCGCAGTGTCACTGAAACCATTGGTCGGTCTCTATCTAGTCGAG
>CALZJV010000693.1 GCA_945787595.1 uncultured Desulfobacterales bacterium
CTGCAGGGATATTTTAAGAGCCTGACAGTCGGCGGCATAGGATTAAAGTCCGATCCGTCAGGAATGTTGATCATACCGCTTTTCCAGAAGATTCGTTTTATGAGTCGCACTTGCCGTCTTTGTAATTATTCCTGGAAGAACCATCTCTATTTTTGCCCTGAAACGCAGCAGATGATGAATCTTGTGCTCGATTTCGCTGGCGAGGAGACCCACCTGCGCCTCAGGCAAATCGAGAATGTGTTCTATCCTCACAGGTAACGGGGGATCAACCACCGGTGGCGGTGTCTCAAGCACAATTCGAATATTCCCAGTAACCTTTGGACTAAATTGCATCACAACATCCTTCACAGCGTGGGGGTAGACATTGACACCTCTGATCAATAGCATATCATCTGCCCGGCCTTTAATAATGAACCTGAATCCGGGCTTGCCACATTCACAGGGTTCCGTGAAAATCTGCACGAAATCCTTATCCCGCCACCTTGGCAATGGTGCACATTCCTTTTCCAAGCCCGTTGTCACTATTTCACCCTCTACTCCATCTTCAAAAGGTAGAGGCTCCAGGGTTTTTGGATCAATGATCTCAAATAAGCAATAATCCTCTGCTAAAAAATGCATTCCTGCATGGGCGTCACAAGACATGGATGAGCAAAAAACGGCCCCTGTCGAACCAATCATGTCGTAAACCTTTGCACCGAATCCCCTTTCAATCCGCTGCCTAATTTGGGGCACGCTTCCACCAGGTTCACCAGCAAGTGTAATTCTTTTAATCCCAATTTCTTTCGCCTCGATACCGGTGCGTTCAGGCAGGTTCTTAATGAGGTATTCTGCATAGGAAGGTGTACAATTGAGTTGCACTGGAAAGACCTCCTTTGCGATCTGGGCAAAACGTTCGACTCCGCTTAGTGCACCGATGGGCACAGCGCAACATCCGATATTTTGAATCAAGTCCACAACCGGGGCGCCGGCTATCCACATGCTTAAGACGAAGGCGTGGAGTACGACGTCCCCGGGTCTGGCTCCAATGCGCCACATACAGCGTGCACCTGTCTCATTGACAGCCTCTCGGTCCTTCTGAGTATAACCAGTAAAGGTTGGTTTGCCTGTGGTCCCTGAGGTTGAACTAATCCGAATTACCTTCTTGGGATCGCAGACAATGTGCATCCCCAGACAGTGACCTAATTTATCTTTCGACTTTTCTTGGCTAACACGTTCCTCATCCTTGTCGAAAAAGGGGTAGTCCGCATAGTCATCAATGGATCTAAGTTTGTTTGGATTTACCTTGGCTTTATCAAACTTGCTCTTGTAATAGGGAGACTGTTCATAGCACCTTATTAATTGCTTCTTGAGCTTTTCAAACTGTAGTCTTCTAATCTCTTCTCTGTCCATCATTTCAAGGCGAGGATTCCAAAGCGGTCGTTCCTCATAGTACATCGAACAATCTCCTTTCTCTGTTTCCTTATTGTAACTACCCTATCTGGTACGATACTCTATTGGGTACATATCTTAATCATAAAGAATTGTATATTCTAATCAATTGAGGGATAGTATTTTCATTGACGGAAATTTTTTCGCTATCTCGCAATAAATGAGAATTTCGTCTAGCCCCAATACCATTCATAGGCGTTCCAGTTTATCGCGGGCACATAGGAATTTATTTTATGCCCTTTTAGCTCACCTTTTCTACCGTATCTCAAAACGGTGTTATGGAGCGGTGCAAAGGGAAGATCTTCGAAAAGGATTTCCTGAGCCTTGTAGTAGATCTGTTTTCTCTGTTCCATATCACTCACTGCCACGCCCTCTTCAAGCAGTTTATCCAATTCAGTATTCTCGTATTGGGTATAGTTGGCTCCCGTTCCATATTTCACGGGTATTTGTTTGGAATGGCACCGTGCACTATATTCAGGGTCAATGCCCACCGGCGGGGCCCATGAGACGAGCAGGGTGTCAAATTTAGATTTCTGTGTATACTCACCCCACACAACGGATCCCGGCATGTTTTTTATTTCCATCTGGACACCAATTTCCTTCCAATTCTGCTGAAAAAGGGCCTGGGCCTGTTCCCTCGCCCTATTGCCCGCCGTAGTGGACATCGTGAATTTGAGTTTTACGCCGTTTTTCTCCCGAACGCCGTCCGAACCGATTTTCCATCCCACAGCGTCAAGCATCTCAGCGGAATTGCGAGGATTGTAACCCGGCGCCTTTAAGGTATTGTTGTAGGCCCAGTGGCTTGGAGCTAAATAGGAAAGCGATGGAGGGTTCAGATCGTAATACACATCTTTAAGGTATCGCTCAATGTCGATCGCTGTATAGAGAGCTTGCCGGACTGCTTTATCTTTAAACTGCGGTTTTCCGCAATTGAAGTAGATAAACTGTACCCATGCAGTCGGGGTGGGCAAATAGACTCTTCCCGGCAGGTTCTTGGCCTCATCCGCCCTGGTAACCGGAACTCCTTGAGCCCCCAAAATATCGATTTCGCCGGTTTTGAACTGGGTATATGCTATTGTTTGTTCAGGTACAAATTTATGTATGAATGTATCGATTTTTGGCGCACCACGATGATAGTCTTTATTTTTTTCATAAATCAGATGGCTACCAGCCACCCTTTTTTTGAATATGTAGGGTCCGGTTCCAATGGGATTTGTGTTGAAGGTTGATGTATTGATGTCCGTTTCCTTGGAAAGTATGTGATGCGGTACGATGTGCATAATGGCCCAAGACCAGGCAAAAGGTACATATATCTTTTCAAACCGCATCTCAATGTTGTAATCATCCTTCACAATAAAATCGCTAATAAGATCAAAGCCGGAACGAGATCTGACAGCCAGTTTCGGGTTGATGATCGATTTGTAAGTAAATTCAACATCCTTGGCTGTAAAGGGTGCACCGTCATGCCATTTGATACCTTTTTTGATTTCGACCGTCCAGATTTTACCGTCTGGCGAGATACCGCCGTTTTCAAGAGTGGGGACCTTGACTGCCAGGTTTGGTACAAACTCGCCCTTTTCATTGACAGTCCAGAGGGAATCGAAAACACATGCTTCCACAATAGATTCAAAACCAACGTTCACATAAAGCAACGGATTAAACTGGACCGGTTCCTGGGTCGTAGCTAGCACCACGCTTTTCTTTGCTTCGGCTGACACTGGCTCAGAAAACACTCCTATTGCACTTACTCCCAACAGTGTTCCTGCGGCAGCGTTTGCTGAGGTTTTCATAAATTCTCTACGAGAAATTCCTAAGGGTTTATTCTTTTTCATCGTTTTCCTCCTTTTCTTTTTAAGATATTGTTAATTGGTTATTACCCGTATGA
>CALZJV010000694.1 GCA_945787595.1 uncultured Desulfobacterales bacterium
ATCCAGGGGGTCGAGGTTTTCAATCGCCCAGGTATGCAAATCGCGGATGCGGTAGGTAAGCACCGCCGATGTCCAGAGAGCCACATTTTCTTTGGAAATGATACGCATGGGCTCAATCACACCGCTTAAAAAAAGCCGCTGGTTCATCAGGGAAACTTCCTGTTCGATTCTCGTGAAGTAAGGCAGCCGAATATGCCAGCCCACTGCGGTGACCGCCTCGCGTTCGCCTGCAAAACGCTCCAGCACCACGGCATAGTTCATCTTTACCTTAAATATGGTGCGGGTTGCATACACGACGGCGGCCAGACCATAGATCAAGCCCACCACGGCGACCAGGGTAAATGTTCGGCGCAGCACGGTCTTGACAAAGGCTCTGTTAAGGAACTTTTTCGAAGGATTCCCGGCCATTTTGACTCCTTGTCGTGTTGAAGCGGTTTAATATATTAAAACAGGATTCGTACTAGAAGAAAATTCCGAAAGGTATAAAGGCTGTCCGCTGAAAAAAAATGAGCATTTTCCCCTATATTCAAATAATTGATTTAACCACATTAATGGTTCAATTTCAATGTCAACGTCGACTATTTTTTTAAATGCCAGAGTTCGATTGCCGATTTGCGGGCTGAAATTAGTCTAAAATTTTGACCAACAAGTCTGAAACCTTTTTTGGCAGCTTTGATAGGGATACGGTAACGATATAATGCATTCGGATCGAGTTCAAGAATAGCAACATCCATTTTGAATTTGGCATTTCCGTCTAATCCGCGATAAACAATTTTTGATTTCCCGATTTGAATATCCCGATCGAGTACTAACATGATTTTTTCTTTTAAGGGTTTTGAAATCGCTTCTTTTTGATCATCTCGATGACTGTCCTGCCATCTGGAGTCAGGTATGAATCTTGCGGATAGAGCGTCGTCTCTTGGTATAAGTTCCGCAGATGTTTTGGGGAAAAAAACCTCAACGACCAAATAAAGCAAACCGAGAAATACGATGCAAATCGTCATATATAGAAGGATGGAAAACCAATAGCGCGAACGCGTCTCATTCATTGGTGTCACCGTTTGAGATATTGTTTTCGCTTGTAAAAAGAGTCGAACTTTTACGGATGCTTACAAAAAATAATATAATACTGTGCGAATTCTTGTCAATTTTGCCGTTTGGGGCTTTACTATATCTTAAACTGAACGTTGAACCGCTTAACCCAGGTTTATTATAGTTGTTTGCCCCGCCCTTACCTGCTATGTGAGCATAAATAAAGGTGTCAGGTTTCAGGTTTCGGCCCGCCCTGGCGCGACATGACGGATTCTCACTGTTCGCTGCAAGAGATCCAATATTGTCCTATCTTCCAGATTCATACAAGGTTAGGTCTGGGCCAGGGGTGTCAGGAAGGCGAGTCACTTAATCCTGAAACCTGAACACTGACACCTGAAACCTATAGTTGTCCCGTAGATGGAAAAAAGCAATGCCGCAAGGGTCTCGCAAACGTTTAATACTCTTTACCCGCTATCCGGAACCCGGCTCTACCAAAACCCGCATGATATCGCAGTTGGGTGCCGCGGGTGCTGCCGAACTCCAGCGTCAAATGACCCGGCACATTGTTTCAAGCGTAACGGAATTTGCCGGTTTACACCCCACACCGCTGGAGGTTCGCTTCGAAGGGGGCAATAAAAATCTCATGACGGCATGGCTGGGAGCCGGATTTGATTATTCTCCCCAAGGTAAAGGAGACATCGGCCTAAGGATGGGCCGTGCTTTTGGGGACGGATTTAGAGGCGGATATGATAGGGTAGTGATCATCGGCTCCGATATTCCTGATATCACTGGTGATATTATTCATAAGGCTTTTGAAGGACTCAAGAAACATGATCTGGTATTGGGTCCGGCCGGCGATGGCGGTTATTATCTGATCGGTATGCACAAAACCGCTTTTATCCAGGCAAACCCCCGCCTGTTTAACGGGATCAACTGGGGCACGGACGGGGTTTTATCACAAACTCTTGATGTGGCAGAAGAATTAAGACTCAGCTATATCCTCCTCGATACCCTAAATGATGTGGATCGGCCGGAGGATCTCGCCGTCTGGCAACGAGCTCTAAAGCCGACATGGGAACCCCTTGGGAAAATGCGTTTGTCGATCATTATACCGACATTGAACGAAGCAGGGAGTATAGAAGAAACAATAACCCATCTGCAAAAAAGCAAAGCGGTGGAAATTGTGGTCGTAGATGGCGGCAGCCAGGACAACACCATTGAATTGGCCAGATCACTTGGCGCCAGGGTGTTGTCAACGGATGCGTCAAAGGCAGTGCAAATGAATGTCGGTGCCGCTGAATCCGTCGGTGATGTGCTTTTGTTTTTACATGCCGATACCCGTCTGCCGAATAACTTCGATGCAAAAATCATGGCAGCTGTGGACCAAAGCGGTTTTTGCGCTGGGGCCTTTTCATTGGGGATCGATTCGGACGTCAGGGGCCTGCGATTCATTGAGCGGGTCGCCAACTGGCGCTCACGCTTTTTTCAGATGCCATACGGCGACCAGGCATTGTTTATTTGCCGGGATTCATTCAACGAAATCGGCGGATTTCCGGATTTTCCGATCATGGAAGATTTCGAACTGATCCGGCGCCTGCGACGAAAGGGAAAAATTAGCATTTTACCCGATTGTGTGCGTACTTCACCTCGGCGATATCTGAATTTCGGGATTCTTAAAACCTGGTTTTTGAACCAGATTATTATCGCCGCATACTATCTAGGTATCCCACCTGAACGACTGGCCTGCTGGTACCGCCGGGAAAAGGGTAATTCCGGAAATTAATTGATTGTGACATTTTATAGAATAATTCCAATAACATAATCGAATTTTCTCCTTTCTATTGCTGCTGTTTGCCTTCACCGAAAAGGAAAGCGCTATTGCGCCCATGGTAACGATACCGACCGGATAATTCGGATTTCGAAACTCATGTATTTTTAATCCAAATATTGTGTTTTGTTTTTTTAAAATCTATGGAATTTCGGATCTGGACATGAAACAAATATCGCTGGAGTCGGTGCACTACTAATCCTTTGATATTAAGGCGGAAACTGCAATATTGTTCAACGATTACCCACTACAAGATATCGATTCTATATTTGATTTAAGGCCATAATTTCGATATACAAATTATGATCCATCCAAACTCAATATCCTTTTAACTCATACTTTTTATTAAACAGCGATGGCGGGCATAAAAATGAAGTACTCAAAATTGCTGGTTTGAGAATCGAGAAGGGGTATTGGAAGACCTTCATCTACTGATTGCAACTGGTTTGT
>CALZJV010000695.1 GCA_945787595.1 uncultured Desulfobacterales bacterium
ATCCCAACAGATTTTGAAGGAAGGTTTGGCGGATCTTAATGCCAGGATTGAAATCTACGATCGCGAGCATGTTTACGATGCCAAGTTCATTGGCGACAGAATTAGAGCCTTGGTCGATGAATACCGGAAAGAAAGGGCGGACGGATAATTGAAGATTGAAGATTGAAAAATGAATATTTGTGGATGTCGCTACGCTCTGTCAATTTTCAATCGACAATATTCAATCATCTGAAAATAGTCCAAGAAAATTCTTTTATCGCAAAATTCCCATAAATAATTTTTGTGTCCAAAGAGGGAGAGTGTCATGGAGTTTAATGAGAGAACCATCAAGATCATTATTGATGACGAAAAATGTGAAGGCTGTAAGACCCATGCCTGTGTGGATGCCTGTAAAACATATAGCCGTGGAATCCTGGTCCTGAAAGATGGTAAACCGGCGGTTGAAGGATCTCCGGATGAGTTGGCGCGCAAAGGCACTGAATGTCTTGCCTGTGAATACGAATGCTGGTTCAGGGGCAATTCGGCGATCACGATCGAGGTTCCTGTTGAGGGGTTGGCAGACTACAGGAAAAAGCACGGAACAGAATAGCAGGGGGATACTATGTCAATACTGTTAGATAAAAATACAAGAGTCATTGTCCAAGGAATGACCGGCAGGGAAGGGTCTCTGCGCACTGCATTTATGAAGGATTATGGTACCAAGGTGGTTGCCGGGGTGACTCCCGGACGAAGCGGCCAGGAGGTTCATGGCCTGCCGGTGTATGATACGGTACTGGAAGCCATCAAGAAAGAGGGCATGGTGGATGCCACCGTGACATTTATCCCCGGCCCGGCATTAAAGAGCGCTGTCTATGAGGCCATTGACGCGGGGATAAAATTCGTGGTTTCGCCGGTGGAACGTATCCCGGTGCATGATGTTATCGCTATGGTCAACTATGCGATGAAAAATGATGCCAAAATACTGGGTCCCGGCAGCCTTGGCATTATCAGCCCCGGCAAAGCAGCCATGGGGTGGCTGGGCGGCAGCGTTGATTGGGCCAAAATGCTCTTCGAGCCAGGACCAGTCGGCGTCATATCCCGCAGCGGCGGTCAATCGGGCACGGTGCCCTGGGCGCTGAAAGTGGCCGGTCTGGGTATCAGTACCGCCCTGCATATCGGAACGGAGCCCGTGCTGGGCCTTACCATGGCCGATGTGCTCAAGATGTTCGAGCAGGATGAACAGACCAAAGCGGTCGCTATTTTTGGAGAAATCGGCGGGACTCTGGAAGAAGAAGCCGCCGAAACCGTTGCCAGGGGTGAATTTACCAAGCCGCTGGTTGTCTTTATTGCGGGTGCATGGGCACCGGAGGGCATGCGATTTTCCCATGCCAGCAGTATCGTTGAACGCGGAAGAGGGACCGCCCAGGGTAAGATCAAAGCATTAACCGAAGCCAAAGCCCATGTGGTTGACAGTCCTGAAGAAATTGCACCAAAAATCAAAGAACTCATCAATCTGTAGTAATGATATTTAGACGGCTATTGAATAAATAAACAACTTTTGTGGTTAGCGTTTTTGATTTGAAGATGGAATAATGGAATAGTGGAATGATGGAATATTTGCTTATCAATGGATACCGATTTATTTTCTTTATTGTGAAAATGAGTTTTGCCAGTAAACCAAGCGCCCATTATCCCCAAACCCATTTTTCCATTATTCCAACATTCCAACATTCCAATCAGGGCGAAGCCCATAGATAGTAAAAAATGAGGAGGATAGAATCATGCCTGTTATGAGATCGGTGTTTTATGTACCCAGCAATAATGAAAAAATGATCGGCAAGGCGCCTACCATTTCCTGCGATGTGCTGACGCTTGATCTGGAGGACTCAGTACCTCCAGCGGAAAAGCCGAAGGGCCGGGAAATGATCCAGCAGTATCTGAAGGCTGACCGGGAGAAACAGGTCGCCCCCAGCCTTTACGTGCGTGTAAACAACTGGGAAACCCAGATGACGAACGATGACCTGGAGGCCATTGTGTATCCGGGGTTGAACGGAGTTTGCCTGGCAAAATGCGGCGATGCCGAAAATGTGAAACGCCTCGATTGGAAGCTGGAAGAGCTGGAGCAGAGAAGAGGAATGAAAGTCGGCAGCGTGGCCATCCAGTTGCTGATCGAGACCGCCAAGGGGGTAATGAACGCCTACCCGGCCGCCAGTGCCAGCCCGCGGGTCAATTCACTCATTTTTGGAGCAGTGGACTTCACCAAAGACATGCGAGTCACCCTGACCTCTGAAGGACAAGAGCAGCTTTACGCCCGGTTCCATACCGCTGTTGCCGCCCGCGCTGCGGGGTGTGTGGCGATTGACTGTCCTTTTGTCGCTTTTCAGGATATG
This sequence comes from uncultured Desulfobacterales bacterium, assembly GCA_945787595.1. The sequence goes on from CALZJV010000695.1 coordinate 2,370, forward strand.
GAAGGCCAGTCAGATCGAGCCTTCCCACGAGATCTACACACCGTCGGCCGAAGACGTCGAGTGGGCCGAAGGCGTCAAAAAGGTTTTTGAGGAAGAAGGTATCGCTAAAGGTACCGCCGCCGTTACTTACAAAGGCAAGATGGTGGACACACCGGTTTATGAAAACGCCATGCAGATTTTGCGGACCATAGAAGAAATACGTGCCGCTGAATCCAAGGCTTAGTCCATCGATACGTAAATTCGATCACGAATTTAATCACTTAGCAGCCCTGCCGTGGTCAGCCAAACCGTCAGGGTTTTGGCTGATCACATTATTAATGGGCGCCAGGAGGAGGCATCGGGGAGACAGGTCTGCGATGCCTCCTTTTGCTATAGGTATAACGATTATTGTAATATTTCAGAAGCGTATTTGTGGTTCGCTCCCGGCGGGATAATTTTAGACATTACTTTTTTTGGTACTTCGCCTGCGGCGGATCAATTATAAAAAAACCATCACCGGAACCCTCGCGGCAAGTCGCGGGGTATCATCTAATGCTAAAGAAATTTAATCGCAGCAAGCTGCGGGGAACTAGACCCTAATAGAGATTAAATTGACGGAGCGAAGCGACATCCACAAATATTCAATCGTCAATCGTCAATCTTCAATTCCGGTTTATCCGGATTAGGTGGGCATGATGAGAATTATATTGGTCGGTCAGGGTCCTTTTGGAGATAAGGTACTGGATGCTCTTCATACGAGAGGTGAAGATATTGTCGGGGTATTTTGCCCGAAAGATAGAAGGGGTGATGCTATGGCGGCGGCGGCCGAAGCTTCGGGTCTTGTCCTTTTGCGTCCCGACAGGATGAAAGACCCCGAGGTTCGAGAGGCATATCTTAAATTAAATCCGGAACTGGTTGTTCTTGCATTCGTTACCGATATCCTGCCCGAGGACCTCCTGGATATACCATCAATTGGGACCATATGTTATCATCCTTCCCTGCTGCCGAAACACCGAGGTGCCAGCGGCATAAACTGGGCCATCATCCAAGGGGATACCCGCACCGGATTGACCATCCTTTGGGTGGATAAAGGAATTGATACCGGGCCCATCCTTTTACAGAAGGTGATAGACATTACTCCCGAAGACACCACCGGTTCCTTGTACTTTAACAGTCTCTTCCCACTGGGAATTGGAGCCATTGTTGAAGCAGTCGACCTTATTAAAAGCGGTAAGGCTCCTAAAATTTCGCAGGATGACTCCCTGGCTACCTATGAGCCACCCTGTGACGATATGGTGGCAGCAGTCGATTGGTCCAAGCCCGCATCCGACGTTTACAATCTGGTGCGGGGCTGCGACCCGCAACCGGGCGCTTACCTGATGTTCAAAGGCGACAAAGTAAGATTGTATAAGGCCAGACTGCTCGCCTCTAAAAAGGACCAAACACCCGGTCAGATATTGGATATCAATGAAAGGGAAATTATTGTGGCCCTCAATGGCGGAGCACTGGGGATTGGAAAGGTGAAAGATGCGGCGGGAGCGAAAATCGACGCCAATGAATTTGCTGCGAAGGTAGATTTGAAATCAGGAATGATATTCAGATCTTGAAATGGAGGCCAAATTGATACTAGCACAACTATCGGTATATCCCATTGGAGAAGGCACCAGTTTAAGCCGGTTTGTCAAGAAAGGAATTAAAGTCATCAAAGAATCCGGCTACACCTATGAAATCGGCGGAATGTCCACTGCCATTGAGGTGCCGGACTTGGACGCTTTGTTCCTTCTGGTAAAAAAAGTGCACCAGGCCCATGTCGATGAGGGCGGACAACGGATTGTCATTGACCTGAAGGTTGATGACAGGAGAGATAAGGACGCCACCATTGGCAGTAAACGAAACGCGGTGAAATAATAAGCCAAAGATATATTGAAGGGAAGTGTGGTTAAGCTTGATGACCGGTGAACGAGATGTCGATGGCAGGCTCTTTGACGATTGGCCTGAAAAGTATGACCGGTGGTTTGAAACTCCTATTGGCGCTCTGGTAAAAAAATACGAGAACGAACTTTTCTTAGACCTGCTGCAGCCCCGTCCAGGAGAGAGTATTCTGGATGTCGGTTGTGGAACCGGTGTGTTCACACTGAATATTCTTGCCTCTGGCCCCCGCGTAACGGGACTTGACATTTCCATACCGATGCTCAAGCGGGCCGAACAAAAGACCACAGGATATCCTTTCCGGAGTGTTGTCGGGGATATGTCGTTTCTGCCGTTTGCCGATGATTGCTTTGATAAGGTCGTCTCTATGACCGCCTTGGAATTTATAGCAGATGGCGGAGCAGCTGTGGCGGATTTATTTCGCGTGGCCAGAAAGGGAGGGATTGTTGTCGTAACGACCCTCAACAGCTTAAGCCCCTGGGCCGCACGCCGAAAAAAGGCGGCCGGCAATGGGCACTCACTCTTTGAGCGAATGATATTCAGATCTCCGGACGAGATGCGCGCTATTGCTCCGGTTGAAGGCCTTGTGAAGACAGCCATACATTTTAAAAAAGACGATGATCCTGAGCGGGTGACTGAGATTGAACTTGACGGGCAACGAAAAGGCCTTGACACGGGGGCCTTTTTGGCTGCCAGATGGCAAAAACCCATATCCTAAATTGACGATTGAATATTGAAGAATGAATATTTGAGGATGTCGCTTCGCTCCGCAATTTTATCTGATCGTTTTTTAATAATCGATCCGCCGGAGGCGAACCTCAAATCTTCAATCTTCAATTTAAAATTTTAAATCATTTGAAAATGGTCAAATTTTCCCATACTTCGCTTCAGTTGAAGCCGCAATATGAAAAAAAATTTCTAATAAAGTAAGGTGAAAAGAAATGATTACAAATGAATTCATTCGTGAGATGGAAGAAATCGTGGGCAAAGCGAATGTATCGGTTTCACGCGCCAATACCGAATTATACTCCTATGATGCCTCTCTGGCCAAGGGCAAACCCGGGGTTGTGGTTTTTCCGGCCGACAGCCAGGAGACCGCACGGATAGTGCATGCTGCTCACCGGGCCGGCATCCCTTTTGTACCCCGCGGATTTGGCACCAATCTTTCGGGCGGAACGATTGTGACGGTCGAGGGATTGGTTTTGTGTTTGTCACGTCTAAACCGCATCCTGGGAATTTATCCCGCCGGATCCGGCCAGTCAAAAAGTGGCCACCCTCGGCGGAAATACCGGTGAAAATTCAGGGGGACCCCGATGCCTGAAATACGGTGTGACGACCAACCATATTCTCGCAATGGAACTGGTACTGCCGGACGGTGAGGTCGTCCGTACCGGTGGCGCAGCCTTTGATCCACCGGGCTATGATTTGCGGGGGGCTATCGTGGGCGGGGAAGGCACCCTGGGCGTCGTTACGGAAATCACCGTGCGTATTCTGCCCCTGTCCGAATCCATTATCACCATGCTCGCGACTTACGATTCGATTGCCGATGCGGCACGATCCGTGTCCGATATCATTTCTGCCGGAATTCTCCCCACCACCCTGGAGATGATGGACGCGATGATCATCAAGGCCGTGGAGGACAGCTATGCTTGCGGCTATCCCCGGGATGCCGCCGCGGTTCTGATTATCGAAGTGGAAGGGCCGACCGCCGGTCTCAAGGAGCAGGCCATGCGGATCC
>CALZJV010000696.1 GCA_945787595.1 uncultured Desulfobacterales bacterium
AAGCAGATTATAATTCCGCCTAATGTATTTTATAATCGCAGAATCCATTTTATCTCCGCCTACTTTAATGGATTGGCTGTAAACTATTCCTGCCAGAGATATAAGCGCGACCTCTGTCGTACCGCCCCCGATATCTATTACCATATTTCCGATAGGTTCGGTGAAAGGGAGGTTGGCCCCGATAGCAGCCGCCATCGCTTCTTCAATCAAAAATACCTCACGAGCTCCCACGGATTCGGCTGCTTCCCTGACGGCACGCCGTTCAACTGCGGTAATTCCGGATGGCACCACGATAACCATTCGTGGCCTCACAAATCTCCGTCTATTATGCACCCTGCGAATAAAATACCGCAGCATCGCCTCGGTAACTTCAAAGTCGGCAATCACACCATCACCCATCGGACGAATAGCCACGATATTGCCGGGTGTCCTTCCCAGCATATTTTTGGCCTCAAGACCTACAGCCAAAATGCGGTTTCTGGCACCACGGTCCGTTCGAATCGCCACGACGGATGGCTCATTCAATACGATACCCTCGCCTTTCATCCACACGAGGGAATTCGCAGTACCCAGATCTATGGCTAGGTCATTTGAAAATAGGCCCAAAACTGCATTAAAGATAGAACTCATAAATCCTCATAGTATGCCGAATCTTAGAAATTTGGGTAGTTACGTTTAACCTATCAGCCTGCGACAAGCCCTTCGGGTTGTGAGCCCTTCGGTCGAACGACTCAGGGTCGAACGACTCCCCTCGAGGTGCTCGGGGCCTGAGCTTGTCGAAGGCAGCCGAGTCGGGTTCAGCGTTCCGGGTTGGAAAGACCCGGACAGCTCCTATCAATGGGATCCTGTCTTCAGATAGAACCGCACAGTTTAGGTAACAGTAAGGATATCATCATTAGTGGTTGCCAAGTCAAGTAAATCTTAACTTTGATGGGTGTAAAAGTATTTTCGATCGTTGCAACGCTTTTCATTTTTTTTTCACAAACCTGTCAACCCGCAACGGATTGAAAACTATCCAAGAGGTCGGATAAGATCCTCTTCCGTTAGGTCCTGAAAATAGCAGACCATCTTTTTCGGTATGCTTAGAATCTCCTGCGATTCAAGATTTTTCGACCTGCGCGGTTAGTTAAGTTAAGTCAGCACATCCATGATATCAAATTGTTTCACCGACGCGAGGAACGCAGAGATGTTTTTTATTATTATTTGCCGTTGATCCTCAAAAAATACCGGCGAACAGGAAAGCCGGCAAAGAAAAATTACGGTTCTATAACCAAAACAAAAGTCGTCGCTGAAAGTCGGTGGATGTTCTTTTGCAAATCGTGAAACTGTCTGAGGGGCTTAGTGAGCGTTAAGCCGTACAGCGACTTTTTCGGAAAATTTGCAACAAAAGGTGAGATTCATCCTCAATTGTATTTAAAGATTTAGTCCTGGACGGCTTTACGCTCACTTGGACCCGAGTTTTTCACGGATTGCAATGGAATGTCCACCGACGTCGATATTACCTTTTGGAGGGTTATAGTTCCGAAAAATTAAACCTTGGCGTTTTTTGCGCCTTTGCGGTGAATAAATAAATATCATTGAAAATTCAGATGCTTATTTAACCGCACAGCTTGATGTTTTTTTAGGCAAGGAGGATATCCACCATCTCGGCAAATCCATATCCCCCTTCCCTCTTCGTCACCCAGGCGGGAGTATGGTCCATCATGCCCATAAACTGCAGAATATTGGCTACGCCGACCGAGTGTGGAAAACAAGAAAACATAGGCGAGTCGTTGGGAGAGTCTCCGATGAATATGACCTGGTCTTTCACATCTTCCAGGCGGTGGCCGAAAACCTCTTTAAACATCATCTCCGTCATGGTGAGTTTATCGTAATTGCCAAACCATCCGTTGACATGAATAGAGCTGATTTTTGCCTTGGCACCGCCACTTTCAAAACAACGAACGATTTTTTCGACATCTTTTATCGAAAGTGGCGGTACATCTTCGCAAAAATCAATGGCCAGGTCAGCCTCGCGATAGGCCTGGTCGGAGGCCACTTGACACCCCGAGACCTTTTTTAAAACTTCCAGTTTTATCTTCTCTAATTTTCTGCGGTCTGTTTTTCGCTGATCTTCGGATCGAAAGTATTGCCGCTGCATTTTTTTCAGTCTGTCATCGTAGCGGAAGTAAAATGCGCCGTTTTCACCCACCAGACCATCTACAGGCCACATGCGCGCAATGTGATCACACCACCCGGCCGGCCGGCCGGTGATGGGTATGATTCGTAAGCCTGCCTCTTTCAAGCGCTCCATCGCCACAAAGACGTCGGCAGGCAGGCGGCCGTTATTGGTGAGGGTGCCGTCAATATCCGTCAGGATAAAATGTATGTTTTTCTTGATACGAATAGGAAATTGGCTAAATGGTTTCATAATTAAGTTAAATTAGGACACAGATTTTTACAGATTTCCGAAGCTTTGGCCTCAGAATCCAGCGCCAATGTTTCTTCGTGGGGACTGACAAGATCCAGCATATCCACTTTTGCGATGATTGCGGCCTTGATGGCATTCTCACAGTAAGTCCTGGGCAAACCATTAGCGACCACATCGTAGCCGGACATAAGTTTGGCTGTTTCATCGACACCTTCAGCATTGATCTTTACAACCTGTAACCGCTCATCTCCCAGCGCTTTTATAACACTTTCGGCTTTTGCGATATCGATATCCGCCACCATAATTTCATCAAAATTACTGGTGCTCACTAGATCAATAGTCGTTTCACCGGCCATGGCGCCAACGCCGCCGAGCACCAAAATTTTTTTCATTGCCTATGCTCCTTTGTCGGTCTCCGCTATGCGTTAATTGCTACCAATAGGGTTGATTCTAATGCTGCAAATTCAATACTTATTTCTACCAAGATTAAAGGGTTCAGGGTTCAACGTTCCGGGTTGAAAAACTCCCAACCAGCTATTATCAAAAGGATTCTGTCTTCATCGTTGTTGTAAAGCCTTTTCACCCGATGGGTGATTTCGGGTATTAAGGATCTCGATCAATATAGTAAGCAGTTTCCAACAGTTGTAACCTTTGAACCCCTGGCCCAGACCTGGCATGTCAAGATGTGGTGATAGCAAGACCAGTCCAGAGAATGCGAAAACAATATCATAGCCACATCCCGTCACGCCAGGGCAGGCTTGAACCCTCATATGAACCTACATTTAATTCAATGTCCTTCAAGCTGTGATTAATGGTTGGTGGGAGCGGCTTTCAGCCGCGATTTACCCGGACAATCGCGGTTAAAAACCGCTCCCACAATTAAAAACAACAGATTCAA
>CALZJV010000697.1 GCA_945787595.1 uncultured Desulfobacterales bacterium
GGTGCAAAAGCCAGCGGTGTTCACCTGAAATTTAAAGAAAGCACCCCGGGACGCTACTTCGGTGATCATGGCAGCGGTTGGGGCGGTACCTCCATCACCAAACCGATTGATATCATCGACTCTGCGGATATGGACGTTGCCTGGCAGGGTATGACTATCCTGATTACGGAAACTACCGGTCAAAACAGTGCCATGTTCGAATTGGAAGACAGCGGTCAGCTTAAGGAAATCCCAATAAGCGACAAAGCGCGGGTTGCGCTGGATGCCATTTCAAACAGCTGTGAGCCTTCCAGGGTGTCCGCTATATACACCGCCGGGGCCGGCGGCAGCGCGCGGGCAGGCGTCACCAAATATCCGATAAAAATAACCCGGGCGGTCCATGACGCCAAAGCCCATCTGACTGTCGGCGGGGCGCCGGGGTATGTATTACCCGGCGGGGGAATCACCTTTATGGTGGATGTTGAGCGGGTCAAGCAAGGGTCTTTTTACTGGACTCCCACGCCGGCAACCATTTGCCCGCTGGAGTACACCATGGAACTGAAAGACTATGAAAAGATGGGCGGTCATGTCGAGGCTATGAAACCGTTTGATGCTAAGAAACCGAAATAGGTTGCGGGTTGCGGGGTGCGAGTTACGGGGTGCGAGTTGCGGGTTCAGGGTTCAAGGGTTCAGGGTTTAAGAAGTAAAAGCGAATGACGACGGACGGCAAAAAAGAGGAATGGATTCTTATCTTTAAAAAGTAATTGGACAGGATCAACAGGATCATCAGGATAGAGCGGCCTTCGGCCGAAGAGCGTCTCGCCACAGGCGAAAAAAATCCCATCAATCCTGTGAATCCTGTCTAAAAAAAAATTAAAATCGAATCCATTCCTCATCCCTTCGATATTCTGAGGTTCGCTTTTCAGGGGCTCGGCAATTGGCATTGATCGGCACACTGGCCGACCTTTAGACTCTAATAGTCATTCGGAGTAGTCACATAAATGTCCTACGAATATTACATCGGTGTGATTGATGAAGAGACGGTATTGGCCGAATGCGGGCCGATGCGGTTGGTAATTCGAGCGTGGGATAAGAATCAACCGCAAATATCGCTGGCACGACGAGCCGCCGAAAAATCAATCTCATACCTGGAGCGAATCGCCCAATTCAGGCCGCTGCTCAGCCGACCAGTGTCGGAAATTGAAGATTCGCCGCAAGACGAACTCGCCCTTGCAATGATTAACAGTACCAGAGCGATTGGTGACGAAGATTTAACGCCTATGGCGGCGGTTGCCGGCACCATTGCGGACGCTGTGGCGGACGGGCTTTTTGAACAAGGATTGACCAGAGTCATCGTGGACAATGGCGGTGATATTGCAGTCAGGATGGCTGAAGGTGAAAAAGTCTCCGTTGGAATCCGGCCGCAGGTAAGCAGCCCGTTGATATCGCATGTGATTCATTTGGATTGCAGTCGTTCAACCTGGGGTGTGACGACCAGCGGGATGGGGGGTAGAAGTTTTACCAGGGGCATTGCTTCCGCTGTAACCGTTTTGGCAGACAATGCCTCGGTGGCGGATGCGGCTGCGACTGCGGTTGCCAACGCATGTTTTGTGGAAGATAAGGCCATCCTTCAATTGCCGGCTGAGAATATGGATCCCCATTCGGATCTTGCAGGTATCCATGTTACCACCGAGGTGAAGCCTTTGAGCTCGGAGTCGATCCGCATGGCAGTTGAAAACGCCCGGCGCAAGGCTGAACATCTTTGTCAAAAGGGTCTCATTATCGGCGCGTTCATTGCGCATGGTAGTGCTTACACCATGACGGACGGTATGAAAAAATTTGCCATGCCGGCGCAAAATTCATAAACCGATTTACCGGAGGCGAGCCGTAACTCCGAATTATTCCAAAACATCTTAACTTTTCAGCCACCAAGACACCAAGACACAAAAAAAATAGAATTATATTATAACCTTTGTGGCTTAGTGCCCTAGTGGCTGAACAATTACTGCAAAACTAATAACAAAAAAAGGAGGAAGAAACATGAAAATTACTAAATGTATCCTGGCTGTTTTAACCATCGTGTCATTGACGATCACGGCTGCTCCATCAGGCGTTTTTGCCGATGATACCATCAAGATCGGTGAAATTCAGACATACAGCAAATTAACGAATTTTACGTTTCCCTACCGCAATGGCTGGCAGCTGGCGCTGGAAGAAATTAATAAATCCGGGGGTGTGTTGGGCAAACAGATTGACGTCATCTCCCGCGATGATGCCGGCAAACCCGGGACCGCTGTAACGATTGCCGAAGAGTTGATTCGAAAAGATAAAGTCGACCTGCTCATGGGCACCTTTTTTTCTCACGTGGGGCTGGCCGTAACGGATTTTGCCAAACGCAACAAGGTGTTATTCGTAGCCGCCGAGCCGCTTTCCGACGCCGTGGTGTGGGCCAAGGGAAATCGCTACACCTTCCGACTGCGCCCCTCAACCTATATGCAGGCGGCCATGCTGGCAGAAGAAGCCGCTAAAAAACCCGCCAAACGCTGGGCCACGATTGCACCGAATTATGCTTACGGCAAAGATGCGGTTGCATCTTTTAAGAGAGTATTAAAAGCCAAACGACCGGATGTTGAATTTGTCGCCGAGCAGTGGCCGGCATTATTTAAAATCAATGCCGGCGCTGAAATACAAGCCCTGGCCGATGCGAAGCCCGAGGCCATTTATAATGTAACCTTTGGCGGTGATCTGGCAAAATTTGTGCGCGAAGGCAATTTGAGAGGCTTTTTTAAGGATGTATTTGTCGTCAGTTTATTGACCGGCGAACCTGAATACCTCGATCCTCTCAAAGATGAAGCTCCGGAAGGCTGGTATGTGACCGGTTACCCCTGGTATGACATTAAAACAGCGGTCCACATGAAATTTGTGGAAGCTTACCAGAAAAAGTTTAATGATTATCCACGCACCGGTTCGGTCGTCGGTTACAACACCATGATGTCTGTTTACCATATGTTGAAAAAGGCCGGGTCCACCGATACGGAAAAAATGGTGGATGCTATGGAAGGCCTTTCCTTTGATTCGATTATCGGACCGATTAACTTCCGTAAAATCGACCACCAGTCCACCATGGGAGCCTACGTTGGTCCTACCGCGCTAAAAGATGGTAAGGGCGTTATGGTTAACTGGCACTATGCGGATGGTAAGGATTACTTGCCGAGTGATGCGGAGGTTATGAAACTAAGACCCCAAAAGTAAAGAAATATTTAGATAATGGGTTATTTACTAAATATGCGAAATTTCCTCATGTTTGTTGTGAATGGACCACTGACAAGTGACCCTGAGTTGCTATCTTCAATCGTTTTCATAGATGTGCTTTCTTGGGTTAGTATTAATCGTATTTAGGCCCTATTTATTGATATCACATCATTTTGGCGCATGATTTATGTCATAGCCAGATTGAATATTTTAGCCTGCGGCTCGTAGATCCTACGGATCGGAGAGGAATGCTATCGATTTAAATTGAAAAGATAGAGCGACACGCGGCGTAAGCGCCTGCGCTGCGCGAGCGATACAACAAATCTTCAATCTTCAATCTTCAATTCCGGCTAGTCCGGGTTGGGATATCGTCAAATTAATTAGGTATCCAGAGAATCTATAAACAACAAAGGGTACTGTTTTTGGGCTTTTACATCGTACAATTTCTCACGGGTTTATCGGAAGCCTCGGGCTTATTTCTCGTGGCCTGCGGTTTGTCGCTTATTTTCGGTGTTTCGCGAATCGTCAATCTGGCCCATGGCTCTTTTTATATGGTCGGCGCTTACCTGGCGTACTACCTAATTGCTTATCTGCCGACCGGCATTTTTTCATTCTGGAGTAGTATCTTGCTCGCGGCCCTGACGGTCGGATTGATCGGCGTTATCGTGGAAGTATTTTTATTAAGGCGTTTGTACCATGCGCCGGAGCTATTCATCCTTTTTGCGACCTTCGGCATCGTCTTAATCATTCAGGATCTGTCCCGCTGGCTTTTCGGAGCCGAGGATCTGCTGGGCCCCCGATCTCCAGGATTAAAAGGCAGTATGGACATCATGGGAACGCTGCTACCTCAGTATGATCTGGTGCTAATCCTTATAGCACCAGTGATTCTCTGCGGACTTTGGCTTTTATTAAATCGAACCCGTTGGGGTGTCCTGGTGCGAGCCGCTACCGAAGATCGGGAAATGTCCGACGCGCTCGGTGTGAATCAAACCCGGCTTTTTACGAGTGTGTTTTTCCTGGGTTCCTTTCTGGCCGGCCTGGGAGGTGCTGTCCAACTGCCGAAGGGCGGTGCGGATCTCCTGATGGATTTAAATGTGATTGCCGCTGCGTTTGTGGTCGTGGTGGTCGGCGGTATGGGCAGTATTAGCGGCGCTTATCTGGCCGCCGTCATTATCGGTGAGCTCAGTTCATTCGGGGTATTGGTTTTTCCGGCAAGCACCCTCGTATTGATGTTTCTGGTAATGGCCGTC
>CALZJV010000698.1 GCA_945787595.1 uncultured Desulfobacterales bacterium
CGAGCTAAAGCTCGCTTGGCCTTCGGCCATCCACCCTATCGCCGGCTGTTGAGCTTCGCTCTAACCCACTTGACCGGCTCCGCTCACGCTCCGCCTATCCTTTAAGGATTGACACGACCTGCAAGGTCGTATTCAATCCCTTGTTCAAGAAGCCCGATTTGGGATGATACTTTATATAAGGGTATTGCTTCGATAATCTGAGTGAGAGAGGTTGCCTGGAATTGAGAAAATTCCAGGCAACAGAGATAAACAGAGGCTTTAATCGATAAAAAGACAAATTTTTTAGAATAAGTTATCGGAATTCAGAGCCAACATTTGAGTCAAGCCGCAGCTATCCTGTGCTGCTTGGATCAGATATCGGCAGCCTGTTTAAATTAGGTAGAAATAGTATTTACAGGTTCTCAGCTATCCTGAATCGGCCAATATTATTTTAAACGGCAACAGTGTCACCCGGAGCACCAGGATTGCACCGCAACTGTTACAGGTCATCGGCTCAGGAGGTTCGAGCACGGTTTTTGGTGTGACGATCTGAAAACCGAAAGCCAGTTCAATTAAAGCCGCGATCTTATCCAGCTTGACTGAAGATGCCGGGTGCAGGAATCCATAATAGCGAATTTTCATAAACCCGGTGGGCAGCACGTGCTGCAGAAAACGGCGCATAAATTCGATGACATCCAGGTCCATGGTTCGCCAGCGGTTGCTTTTATTTTTACGATATTTAAAAAAGACCCTTCGATCTTCGACTTTTACGATGCGGCTGTTTGAAATCGCTACTTTAAAGACATAGGCAGCCAGGTACCTGATACTGTGCTCACTGGCCCCTACGGCTTGGCAGTTAACGATCCAATTTTGATTCCAGACATCGGCAGGGATCTGGGGATAAAGACCTCTTTCTTTCATGATGTCGCGGACTTTAGCCTTGAAGATTTTTGACATGGCTTTAACCGGCAGGAAAAAATCGATACGAGAGCAATACCACCTACCGTCGGATTTGGAAAATGCTCCACCCGGGACAATATAATGGATGTGTGGATGATAAGGCATTTGCCGGCCCCAGGTATGCAGTACGCCGAAGAACCCGGGCATGTCTGCACCGATGTGTTTTGGATCGGCCGCCAGTTTTTTAATGGTCTGAGAAGAGGCGGCAAACATGGCCGCATAGCACAGCCGCTGGTGACTGCGGATGAAGCGTCGTAAGCCTTGTGGCACCGTAAAGGTAATCATGAAATGATGGCCGGGTAATTGACGCTTCAGTCGCGATTGCAGCCAATTTCGGGATTTATGGTGTTGGCAATTGGGGCAATGTCGGTTGCCACAGCAGCGATATACCATATGCCTTTGCCCGCATTGGGTACATTGATAGATGCAAGCGCCGTAACGATCGGTGCGGCAATCGATGATGGCAGCGATGACCTTTCGATGATCAGCGGGCATGTCAGTACCGAAGCGCTGAATATATTCAGGGCCGAAGGTTTGGAAGATCTCTTTAATCGTCGTCATGGTCATCTCCTTTCATCAGGTCGTTGATGATGCCATAGGCACGTTGATGGCCTTGTGTGGTAAGGTGCAGATAGATCAAGGTAGAGCTCAAACTGCTATGGCCCAGGTATTGTTGAATCCGGCGGATGTTGACGCCGGCCTCCAGCAGATGTGTGGCATAGCTATGGCGCAAGGTATGGACGGAGATGCGTTTTTTGAGATCAAGCTGTTTCAAGACACGTCGTAAGGCGCCTTGGACGGAGGATTTGTTCATCGGGATGGTTGCGCTGGGGCCTTCTTTGCCGCTTCTTCCCAGCCGTGGGAAAAGAAAAAGCGGATTGCGATGAATCTTCCAATAGTTTCTCAAGGTCACAAGAGTCGACTCGGGCAAAGGGACATATCGGTCTTTAGCACCCTTGCCGCGATGGACATGGATGCGCATGCGGTCGCTGTCGATATCGCTGACCTGAAGGTTTAAAGCTTCGTGTAATCTGAGGCCACATGAATAGACGGTGGTCAGATATGCCTTGTTTTGAGGGGTTTTGACAGTGTTGAGGATGCTGCGGATTTCTTTGGTACTTAACACGGTCGGCAGCCGCCGTTCACGTTTGGCATGGACTAGTTCGAGCGTATGCCACTGACGTTTGAGCACATTGATAAAAAAGAATTTGATGCCGCTATAGCAAATGCGCATCGTGGCCGGAGACCATTTATCGACGTTTTTACGGTGCAGGAAATAGTCTTGCAGTTGCAGTTCGTTGATTAAATCGGGAGTTTTACCATAGAAGTCGACGAGCATGCGCACAGAGCGTGTGTAGCATTCTTGAGTACGTTTGCTCATACCGGCAAGTTGCAGGGCTCTCATGGACTTTTGATAATAGTCTTTCATCATAGCTCTCCTTTCATTTGAAGGGTTAATTGGATGGGGATCCATTTAAACAGCTATGACAAAAAAATGGGAGCCTTGCAACTTAACGGATATTTGAAATCAGGGTGGAAATTAACCACTTATTAAACTGCCGCGAAGCGGCTTACTTGAACCAAACACTGAAGCGGACAGGTTGGAACTGCGGCGGTTCGCGTAAAGGTTTCTACTAAATTCAAAAGGCCGAGCACTGCCGCTTAGCTCGGTCCGTTGGCCTCCAGAGGAATTTGATATGCAATACAAGATTACAATTTCACCAGACGCTGTCACAAGATATCAAGACATTCCTTATGAGGACCGTGCTATGTTTCGTGAGTTTATCAACTTTCGTCTTTCTTCTGATCCTGAAAAAAGGGATGATCTCACAATCAAAGGTCTTTTTGGCGTTCATGGGGTAAAATGTGGGCTTTCGGCTGGTGAGGCCCATGTGTATTATGATCTTGTTGGGCCTTCAGTCGAAATTTTGCTAATTTTTCTGTCAATGGTACCAACGGGAAATGGTATTGTCATAACAAAACAAGGAAATCCTATCGGAACCATACCAACAGTTAGTGCTCACAAACTTTCAGAATCAGAATTTCAAGAAAAGATCGATGCATCTCGATACCGCATTAGGTTTGGCGAAGGTGTGCTATTTAATGATCTTCCACTTTAATACACAAGGGGCCAACAACAGGATTCAGGCTGACACAAAAGGCCGGTGCGATTTTGTACCAATTCGGAATGCCCCAATCGGCTTTTTGTGCAGCTGATCCTGAGCGATAGGGCGGACCGCGAGCTAAAGCTCGCTTGGCCTTCGGCCATCCACCCTATCGCCGGCTGTTGAGCTTCGCTCTAACCCACTTGACCGGCTCCGCTCACGCTCCGCCTATC
>CALZJV010000699.1 GCA_945787595.1 uncultured Desulfobacterales bacterium
AGGAATTATCTCATACGGCTCCTGCCTCAGGTAATGACACGCAGTCGCTCTAAAGGATATGGATGACAGATTCGAACCGGCGGGAACCATACGAGAACCCAAGGAAGTCCTGCTCATATACTGCATTCATCACCTCAGCCGTGGCCCGTTGAACGATTTTGTCTTCCAGGATCAGAAGACCAATCGGTCTTTGCCGACCATCGGCTTTGGGTATGTGAACGCGCAACACAGGTACCGCCCGATACGCTCCTCTTTTCAGACGTTCGGAAAGTTCTGCAAGATTTACTTCCAGCTCCTCTCCGTACGTTTTCCATGTCATCCCATCAAGTCCTGGCGCCGCATTACTCTTGAGAGCCTGATACGCCGCACGCAACTGTTTGACGTCATAGACATGGTGGTAGAGCGTAGTGAACCGCAGGGCCTTATCCTTCTTTGCTGCCTGATGTATCCGCTCAGGCGCGCTTGTCCGATTCTGCGCCCGGGTCGCGTTTTGCTCGAGCGGATTCCCCTTGGCCAGCCCCCTTTCCTCCATCACCTCCGCCATCATTTCACAGACTTTGTTCGGCGACTTCTTAGGTATTATTGGGCTGTCCGACTTCCCATAATCGTTCATCATCGGATTACGTCCTTAGACTTCCCGTTGCGGTCCATGAGCCCCTCTGCCCATGGATGACTATGGGATCTCCCGGTTCCCGCGAAAAATGTTTCCGCCCGTGCTTGAGGTCTACGACCGCACAGGGTCCAACCATGACTCGCGATATCGCCATGGTCAGTGTTGCTTTCCATCTGACCCATAACGTCAGCACCCTGGAATACAAGTATTTTACGGCTCGATACTCAGCCCACGCGTTCCCCTGTCAACGCTTCAGCCGTAACATTACTGCTACCGCCGCATGACTCGGGGCCGGTGTGATTCGCTACTCCTTCACCGTATGGCTCTCTCTGCCACTACATCTTGCCGGTTTTAACCGGCGCTTACGGCATACGGTCAGACCTTGAATTATAAGATTTATAATTATTAATGCTCAAAAAACAACCTAATCTCATTACGAGAAGGAGCATCACTCTAATATCTTTTCAGAATTCCCGTTGCTTAATATGTTTGTTGTTTGATAAGTTTCACAAAGGGGTAATGTCTGCTGAAAAGGTAAGCAAAAAATGATTTTTCAAGACCTGACCCTACATTTGCCGGTCCCCGGTCGGCGTTAGCTGCAGGATAAATTAAACTGAGGAGAAGAATATGAAAACAATGAATTGCAAGCAACTCGGCGGGGCATGCGAAAAAGAATTCCAAGCTAACTCCTTTGAAGAGATTGCGGAAATGAGCAAAAAACATGGAATGGAAATGTTTAAAAATAATGATGAAGCTCATCTTAAGGCAATGAATGAAATGCAAGAATTAATGAAAGATCCTCAAGCAATGAAAAACTGGTTTGAAAGTAAGAAAAATGAGTTCGATGCATTGGCAGACGATTAGGAAATTGGAAGTAACGCGGCGTTAGCTGTATTAACGACGATCGAAAATATGGAACGCGAAGGATAATCATGTCGGGACAAAGCTATTCAACAGAGATTCTGATTTCTGCTAAACCTGACTCAGTCTACAAAGCGATTACAAAGGATATTGATAAATGGTGGACCGAATTATCAAATCAGGTTATTCAAATCGGAGATCAGTTGACAGTTCGATTTGAGAAAACAACATCTTGGGTGATGACCGTATGCGAGGCCTTCCCAAATAGATCACTTGTATGGATGGTTGTTGAGGCAAATCACGACCTTGATGAGTTAGTTGAAAAAGATGAATGGAAAGGAACCACCATCAAATGGGAAATCTCAGAAAACGAGACGGGGAGCATGGTTACTTTGACCCATCAAGGATTAATTCCAGCACTCGAATGCTATGAAATCTGCCATGCAGGCTGGGGCTATTTTTTGGGAAGCCTGAAGAACTATTTAGAAACTGGAAAAGGATCTCCATTTAAAAAAGAAACTGCAAAATAATGAGCGACATAGTGCAGCTAACAGATCGCTACCAGACCAGAAGGGCCGCTGTCATTGTCACAACAGTTCGGTGGCTGGCTGGTGATGTAATCGTTGTGCTAACTGAAATATACCAAGCAGCATACGTGTCAATCGTTGGTCTGCTTCGTTGAACAACAATCGAGCTGATGATTATTGGCCTACGATTCGGCCAATGATTGGCAGACACTGACTCTTGGATACTGAATACCATAATAAAACTTCTCGGACTATTAAATAGTTTGTATTTAGTTTCAGCAAGTTAACTCAACTCAGAAACAGGTATCCACGGAGCCCCGATCATGACCGAGTCAGGTTCAAACACCTCCATTAGCGCCACCCCAATCGAGTATGGGGTGACAGTTCGTATCGCCACCCTGAACATGGAAGAAGACCGCTTCGGTGGGGATAATCCCGGGCGCAACTGGAACACGCAGATCAACAGGGAATTTCAGGAAGCCAACCGGATTTTCAACCGATACGGGATTGCCATTCGCCAAGGGGTTCGCCTGGACGTCCCGGTGGTGACCAGTCGAGCCGTCCTTGGTATCCAGGAAATGGCGGTGACCGGCCGCATGCGAGAACGATACATGGGGCGGGGGCGCCTGAACAGAAGAAGAGGGACTCAATTGACGCAGGAAGAGGGTTCTCTCCTGCGGATTAACAGGGGGACCTCCAGCGAAGTGTGTGTCTACTGGGTGCCGAGCATCGACAGTGCCTTTGGAATCACTTATCATAACGTGGCCTATCGGATGGTGCGGAATAACGAGGGCATAGTCATCGGCCGTGGCGTACAGGTTGACACCTTTGCCCATGAACTTGGGCATCTTCTGATGCGCTGCACCCACGTCGATTTTGAAGCACCTTTCGGCGAGGAACGCACCTATCCGGAAGACGTGGACTCCGGCCATGTCTACAACGTACCGCCGACAAACCTGATGTATCCATATAATGATGCCCGTCAGGAACCCAGGGAGCTCAATCAGACTCAGCTTTCTATTCTTCGGCGCAGTCAGTACCTTGTACGCAGCTCCGGATGAGAAGGTTCGCAATATCGTATCGGACATAGATAGCCCAACACTGTCAGATCATGTCAAGATCGCTATTGCACAGAATATTTGATTCAGGATTATGAACTCACAATCTGGGGCAGTGGAGAAATTGAGAAAAAAATCAAAACTCTGAGTCGAAACGCATTAACACATATTGACAACAGGCAGGCTGTCACCGGATGTCATTCTTTGAAAATTC
>CALZJV010000700.1 GCA_945787595.1 uncultured Desulfobacterales bacterium
TCAAAAAAAAAGGCCGTATGGTTGATTCGATCCTAATATCTAATTATTATGATTGACTACCTTTGTCTTGGGTAGGGATTCGGCCATCCGAATAATACGAACGGCAAAATCGATTCATCGTTATTCAAGATCATAGGTTTTGTCCTCTCTCTCCTCCGTCATTCTCTGTTTCCCTTTCAACCTATTTTTTAAAAATCGATAGAATTCATTCCTTCGACATTCGACATTTAAAACCGGAATTCACTGAGATCATCCACTGTCCTTTGTATATAAATTAGCCCTTCAGAGGAAAAAACCGCCTGCGCTTTTAGCCATGTAAAAAAAAATTTGACAATGCTACAATCTGGCCCTAATTTAATTTTGAAAAGGGCAGGTCAATGTTAGCCTTTTCGAAAAGTTTTCGAATTCAAATTTTTTCGTCTGTTCTGTGTTTCATGCTGCATCATACTTGGGGCACTTCACCAAACGTATTACCCGCCAACTTTATCAATGACTGTGCCGATTTTTCAAAAGGGTCCATAAATATGAAAAATCTTTCACAAGATAATTGTTTAAATTGCAACAAAAGTGGTAATGATTTACATAATTATGTGAAAATTATTTCATAACTAGCTTAGGTTATTAGGGATTTTTACAAAAGCACTTGACGCAGATGCAAATGCATGATATACGCAAAGAACAAAATAAAGAAACCGCTCGATGCAGGCCAGTTTAACGAATACATGGTTGATCTCAATGACTCGAGCAGCTTGGAATGACTATTTTAGTCTGGCAGCCATATGCTTGCTTGTAGTGATACCAGTGCAAGCTGATTCGTTATTAAAACCAATCGCGCCCCGGTCATCATGGGGGGGGCAACACATTCGAATGATTGTTACCGCAGGAGGCGCAACGGTTGAATATGACTGCGCTAGGGGGACTATCGATGAGCCCCTGCTGGTGGACAAGGACGGTAATTTCGAAGCGCTTGGCATTCACGTATTTGAGCGTGGCGGTCCGGCCCGGCTGGGGGAACCCCAGCCCAAACAACACGCCGCCTTGTATCGCGGCTGGACGGATGGGAGTCAAATGCGCCTTACCGTTAGCCTGATCGATACGGCAAAGGAGGTGGGTACATTTTCGCTCGATTTAGGGCGGCCGCCGATGATCGAAAAATGCTTGTAGAGTAACTTGACTTTGCGCATCTCAAGGCTGGCGTTAGTTTTGCTGATGGCCGCGGAACCTGTGCACGAAGTTTGTTTTTTCTGAAATAAGGAAGATCCATCTTATGCTTTACTTTCTAACGTCCTTTAATAGTCTTGGCCGGAAGCATTTCTCACCGCTAGCCATCGCAAGTATGCAGCGAAGATTCGGATTGGTGCTGGCCGTCACGCTTGTGGTCCTGCCCTTCATAGCTAATTTGAGCGCACACGCGCAGACCCAAACCGAGATAATCAGCACACCGCAAGAGCTAACCTTCGACCCGTTTGCAGATCCAGCGGCGGTCCGGGCGACGCCAGCTGATCCAATACAAGCGCCTCTGGACGTGGTGACCATCGGGCTCAACTTTCAGGGAAGCGAGCTGTTCGTAGACAGCAACTTTATTCCACCCGATACCATGGGAGCCGTCGGTCCCGGTCACATCGTCGAGATGGTCAATGGTCGATTTGATGTCTACAGCAAAACCACTGGAAATCAAGTCTTTACGCGCTCGCTCGATGACTTCTGGACGAGCGTTGTAGGGTTGTCCATTCCGTCTGGCTTCACTTTCGATCCCCGGATTATCTTCGATCCGGCCAGCGGACGCTGGTTTGCCACCTCAATTGATCGTGGTGGCGCAGCCGGCAACAATATCTATCTCGCCCGCTCGGATACCGGCAATCCAACCGCAGGTTGGGACGGTGTCCGTTTTGTGGCGGATACGGTGGGTGCACCTGAATTCCACGACTACGACACCCTGGCGGTGGACGCCGATGGGCTTTTTATCTGCACCAACGATTTTGGTAGCTTCGGCAATGACTCGTGCTATTCGATCCCCAAGGCGGACCTGTTGCTGGCAGCACCGTCGATTGCCCGAATGACACGCTTCGAAGCAACCCCTCCGAATTTGCCCAGCGTCATCGGCAGCATTCAGCCGGCCCTCGATTTCGGACCCTCGGATGGACGTGCCGCCTTGATAGGCGTTTCCGGGGGATCGCTCGTTCGCGGCAATATTCTCAATGCTGATGGTCCCGGCGCAGCAACCCTTGGCGCCGTCACCGCTATCACGGGAGCCCCTTTTCACAGCACGCCACCGCCTGCCCGACAGCCACATCCCTTCGATCCCAGTGTCACGCTCGAAAACGTCGCCCCGCGGATCGTCGCCAACGTCTTTGAGCAGGGTGACAGCCTGTGGACCGTCCACGCGGTTTTAGGAAACTTTGGCAACTCGGCCATCCGCTGGTACGAGATCAACGAATTGACGAACAACGTGCTGCAAACAGGGCTGATTCAAAATTCGAATGAGGACTTTCACGAGCCCTCGATTGCGGTCAATGAGTTCGGCAACGTGGTGATCGGCTACACCTGCTCCGGTCCAAACCTGGCCCCGAGTGCTTGTGTGTCGGTCGGCGAGACAGTCGGTGGTGTGACCACGTTCGAGAGTCCGCTGGTGCTTCAGCCGGGCGCCGGCCACTATTATCGGGATTTCAACTTTTCCGGGCGCAACCGCTGGGGCGACTATAGTGCTACGGTGATCGATCCGTCCGATTCCTGTACTTTTTGGACCTTTCAGGAGTTTGTGGCTGTCAGTGCGGTTGGTAACGTCGGGCCGGGGCGACCTCAGGGAGGCTCATGGGGTGTTCAGGTCACGGAGTTGACCTTCAACAACTGTGATGGCCAACCTAAATTTGTGGATGTGCCCCCGGGCTTTTGGGCCGAAGATTACATCTATGCCATCTTCGATGCCGGAATTACCACCGGCTGTTCCGCAAACCCCTTAAGGTACTGTCCGCAAGATCCCGTCGATCGTGCTCAGATGGCCGCCTTTATTGTCAGGGCGGTGGAGGGAGAACCGCCCGCCAACTATTGTGCCACCGGCTCGCCCTTTGCGGATGTATCGCCTGCTTCTACGTTTTGTAAGTATATCAAACGCTTGTCTGAGCTGGGGATTACAACCGGGTGCGGCGGCGGCAACTACTGCCCGAACGACACTGTCACCAGAGCCCAGATGGCCGCCTTTTTGGCACGGGCATTTTTAGGTTTGGAGTGAAGGGGGTG
>CALZJV010000701.1 GCA_945787595.1 uncultured Desulfobacterales bacterium
CAATCCTGATGAAGCTGAAATCCAAGCAGTAAATGACTTAAGAAATAGCGAAAAGCTAAAAGACATTGTTTTGAACAAATCAGGGCCTAAAAAGCCAATGATATATGACCGACGTCAATTATAATTCCCCCCTGACGACAATTATTTTCCCCGTTTGATTAAACATCGATTATTCAGTCCAACGAAAGGAGGGCATGAATGATCACAGACAATCAGGCG
The DNA here is from genome assembly GCA_945787595.1 of uncultured Desulfobacterales bacterium. The sequence continues at coordinate 220 of CALZJV010000701.1, forward strand.
AGGAAACTTATGAAATATTTACAGGAGAAAAAGACATTGGGGATGGCAGCCGCCAAGTCTGGGATGGATGAAAAAACAGCCAGGAAGTATCGAGATCTCGACAAAATTCCCAGTGAGTTGAAGGCAGAGCGAATACGAACCTGGCGAACTCGTGAGAACCCATTTGAAGAAGTATGGGAATTGGTCAAATCATTTTTGAAAAACAATTCCGGCCTTGAAGCAAAGACCCTATTCGAACATCTACAGAGAGAGTATCCCGGACGTTTTTCAGACGGTCAGATTCGGACCTTTCAGAGGAGGGTTAAAAATTGGCGAGCGACAGAAGGCCCTGCCAGGGAGGTATTTTTTCCACAGGTACACAAGCCTGGGAAATTGAGCCAGTCTGATTTCACCCACATGGGGAAATTAGGGATCACGATAAGCGGCGTACCGTTTGATCACCTGATATATCATTTTGTCCTCACCTATTCTAACTGGGAAACCGGCACGATTTGTTTTTCTGAAAGTTTCGAGAGTCTGAGCAAGGGCCTACAGAAAGCTTTATGGAAGCTTGGTGGAGTTCCGAAGACGCATCAGACCGACAGGCTGTCAACAGCAGTGAATAAGCCTGAGAATCCGGAAGAATTTACCCAACGTTATCAGGGGCTCATGTCTCATTACAGATTGACCGGACGTAAGACCCAACCGGCGAGTCCTAACGAGAATGGGGACGTAGAGCAGAGTCATCATCGATTCAAGAGGGCCTTGGATCAGGCGCTTATGCTCCGTGGCAGGCGTGATTTTTCTACGCGGAAAAAATACGAAATATTTCTGGAGGAACTCTTTGCACAATTGAATTCTAACCGGCATGATCGTTTCAAAGAAGAACTGGTGGTATTGCGATCCTTGCCCGCCAAGCAGTTATCAGCCAGCACAAAGCTCACTGTTGGGGTGGGGCCGAGCAGTACTATTCGGGTAAAACACAATGTCTATTCGGTACACAGTCGACTTATTCGTGAGAAAGTGACGGTGCGGCTTTACGCAGAGCATCTGGAAATATGGCACGGTCAGAGCCATATAGAAAATATCCCCCGACTGCGCGGTTCGGGCAACCACCATATTCAGTACAGGCATATAATTGATTGGCTGGTGCGCAAGCCCGGTGCCTTTGAGAACTACCGCTACCGCAGTGATCTTTTTCCGACCAGCCGTTTCCGGATGGCATACGATGAGCTAAAACAACATCATGCCGTTACAAAAGCCGGCAAAGAATATCTTTTGATTCTGAAATTGGCGGCTAAGGAGAATGAATCAGCCGTGGATGAAGTGCTTCGCTTTTTGTTTGAACGGAACAGGCCAATATCGGCAGAATCTGTGGAGAGTCTTGTCCTCTCTGGCCAGAAGCCGAGGCCGGTAACCGATGTGACTATACCGGCGGTTGTGCTGCATATTTATGACTGTCTTTTAGGCGGGATGGAGGTGACGGCATGATTGAAATACACACCGAACTTTCCCATCACCTGAAAGAACTGCATCTTCCTACTTTTCGGGAATGTTATCAGAGCGAGGCCGACTTGGCCCGCCAGGAATCGCTGATGTATGAACATTATCTCTTGGAACTGGCCAAAAGAGAATGTGAGGAAAGGAGTCATAAGCGAACGGCCCGCTATCTGCGGGAATCGAAGTTGCCACTCGAAAAAAATATAGAAGTTTTTGACAGGAAACGTCTGCCGACCAAGATCAATAGCCTGGTTGATTTTCTTCTTGAAGGTTCATTTGTTGACCGGAATGAAAATGTGTTGGCGTTCGGCAATCCCGGCAGCGGTAAGACTCACCTGCTCTGTGCCGTCGGACAAGAGTTGATCCAGCAAGGCAGGCGCATACTTTTTACTTCCTGCAACCTGTTGGTCCAGGAATTGTTAATCGCCAAACGGGATTTAAAACTTGCAAGAGTGCTCAAGAAGTTTTCCAAATATCATGCTCTGGTCATTGACGATATCGGTTATGTGCAGCAGAGTCGTGAAGAAATGGAGGTTCTTTTTACCATACTGGCTGACCGCTATGAACGAGGTTCGGTAATGTTGACAAGCAACTTGCCCTTTTCCAAATGGGAACAGATCTTCAAGGACCCCATGACCACAGCGGCAGCCATCGATCGCTTGGTGCACCACAGCATCATCCTGGAGTTGAATCTGCCAAGCTACCGCCTGGAACAATCAAAAAAAGACAAAGGGAAATAACACGATGGAAAGCATGAATAATATATCACGGGCAAAATCGGAAATTGAAGAAATCGTAACAATGGTTCGCCTTGATCTCTATAATAATGGCCTCCCTTGCGGCTCCAAGGCGATCCGAGACAAAATGAATGAATATGAGGTGAAACCATTACCTTCAGAGAGAACGATTTCTCGAATTCTAGAACTCCGAGGATTAACACATCAAAGAACAGGCTGGTATTCTGGAGAGGCAATAAGTGGTTAGACGAAAACGGGAATTTTAATTGTCGTTGACCGGGAAAAATAATTGTCGTTGATCAGTGCGTACATTAGAGAGAAAAATGCATGTCCTGGTTGCCGAGAAGACGATAGTCTCAAACCGAAAACTCGCGTCATATGCAAAATCAAAATTTGTGACGAGTTAACGAAAGGTAAAATCAAATTCTGCTCAAGTTGTGACAGCTTTCCATGCGCAAACCTGAACCATTTAGACAAGCGTTATAGAACAAAATACGGCATGAGTATGATTGATAATCTTGAGAATATAAAGCGATTCGGCATACGAAATTTCGTCAGACAAGAAAAAGAAAGATGGGCATGTTCAAAGTGCGGTGAGACAATTTGTGTTCATAAAGAGAGCTGCATATCTTGTGGCAATAAGTGGCGTTAACTATATAAAAACAAAGGTAAAGTCCAACAAGGTGGTCAACCTGACTCCGAGAACGTCTGCGGCGCTGACGCGGTAAATTTGGGTGGCGCAGCAGGTTACCCCAGACGGATATGCAATAGAAAAATAAGAAC
>CALZJV010000702.1 GCA_945787595.1 uncultured Desulfobacterales bacterium
GTGATGGAATACGCCGGCCAGGGCACTAAACGATTTTATAGCCTGGATTCACAGGCATACCGGGAAGGTGCGCTTCCCCGCAAAACAAAAGAGTTGTTAGGGCTTGTAGCCAGCTTTGTTTTACGGTGTGACGACTGCATCAAATATCATATCATCCGGTGTTTTGAAGAAGGGGTCAGCGATCAGGAACTGGAGGAAGCACTTTTTATCGGTCTGGTGGTTGGCGGAACCATCACTATTCCTCATCAACGCAGGGCCATTCAGGCCTGGAACGAGTTAAAGCAAAAGGATAAATAGATATTGAAAATCCAGATTATTCAGGTACCCTATGACTCCGGTTATAAAAACCTTCGGCAGGGGTGCGGTCCGGATCATTTTATTAACCAGGGCCTTGGTAAGCTGCTGGAATCGGATGGCCACCAGGTTAAAATAGCAGGCGTTGATGTAAAATCACAATTTACAGCGGAAATCGGAACCGCATTTGAACTTAATCGTCTTTTATCGGTCGAAGTTAAAACCGCAATCGGCAGTGGTCTTTTTCCGGTGGTGCTATCCGGCAATTGCAACAGCTGTCTGGGTACCATCGCCGGTATCAATTCGGATCAACTGGGTGTTATCTGGTTTGACGCCCACGGAGAATTTAACACCCCGGAAACAACCCGGAGCGGCTTTTTAGACGGGATGCCCCTTGCCATGGCGACCGGGCGCTGTTGGAAAACGATCTTAAAAACAATTCCGGGTTTTGTGGCGGTCCAAGAATCCAATGTCATATTGGTCGGCGCCAGAGATCTGGATCAGGAAGAAGAAAGACAACTTCAAAAAAGCGGGGTGAATGTTATCGGCTCGGAGGGCAGGACCCCGGACAACCTCCTGGAGACCATTGAGGATGAACTAAGAAAGCTGCAGGATCGGGTGTCCGGTATCTATCTGCACATCGACATGGATGCCCTTGCGATCGATGGCGGTGCGGCCAATCATTTCGGTGCTTCCGGGGGGTTAACACCGGAATCTCTCGAAGCGGCCATTGCCATGGTAAATCAATATTATAAACTGCAGGCATGTGCGGTCGCCTCCTTTGATCCGACCTATGATTCAAACGGCAAATTTCTAGCAGCCGGCATTCGATGCATCCGGCAAATTGTGTCGGTGTCAAAATAGCGGTTTTGTAGATATCGATTACTGATCTACACTTTTGCCGGCGTTACAATCTCGTCTTCTGTCAGAGCGCTGGACCTGGATGCAGGCTCTAAACTGATCATCAAAATCAGAAATATTCAAGGCGTCACGGCGACTGAAACGCTAATCGCCATGACAGTTGAGTAGCCTCTACTGCGAAATTCCTCGTAATCTTTCACTTCGACGCCGAAGCAGTTCTACCGTAACAAGTAGTAAAATAGAAACTACGATCATCATCGTGGCCACGGCCGCAATGGTGGGGTTGTATTTTTCGCGGATGCCGGCAAACATCTGTCGCGGGAGGGTGTACTGCTCGGAACCGGCGATGAACAGGGCAACCACCACCTCATCGAAAGAGGTCACAAATGCAAACAGCGCACCTGAGATGACCCCCGGCAGGATCTGTGGTAAAGTGATCTTAAAAAAAACAGTGGGGGGCGAAGCCCCCAAGCTTGAACCGGCGCGTATCTGGTTGCGATTGAAACCGATGTAAGTGCCGGTAAGCCCAATCCAGGCATAGAAAAGTCTGCGGCAATGAAGAGTTTATTGTGAAAATACCCAATGCACAGGGTCATCGACTTGTTGATAAAGGCCAGAATATTCAGCTGGGCTGGTTGTCAGGTGACTGTCGGGCCCTGGATCCCTTTTAGTGGTCATCTTTATATATATCCCCTATTCATTGTTGGAGATATCAAGAACAGGAGGCAAAATGGGTCAATCATCTCACTTAATTATGCACCTCACCCCAAATACTGAAATTGAAAAGGGCATTACCGAGATTTCCAGGGGTGAAGGTGTCCATGTTTTTGATACAGAGGGCAACAAATATATTGATCTGGTGGGACAGCTATAGATTTTACGATTGACAAGAAAACCCGTGCACCGCTGCCGGCGGAGCACCTGGTCAATATGACTGCCCGAGCTAAGCAAAAGGGACTCCTCATCAAACTGGCCCCCGTGCGACAGGCCCTTGAATTTGCGCCGCCGCTGACCATTCAGAAGGAAGAGATTGACACTGCTGTAAAGATAATCGAGGAATGCATTTCCGAGAAAGAAAGGGAAATTTGTCAAAGAAGTTAGCTAGTGCCCGTCCATAAATCGGTTAAAATCAGTTTGGGCACTAAATAGTGTTTCCAATCCAGAAATGCGGATTTTTGCCCAAGGTCAAGGAAATCAGCGCGTTTGTGCGGAGACGTAGCTGGCTACGTCGCACAAACAAACGCGCTGATTGACGCCGAGATTGGGCAAAAAGACCATTTATGGATGGAAACTAGCTAATATTCAAATCTTTTCAATCCTATAAAGAAGACCAAAATATTCGAGTCTGATGGTCCTCCGATGTTTACCGCGCCCAGGGCGCCTTTAACGGACACCCTAAAACCCGTCTCGCCCATTCGCAGCCCACCGTTTGTAACGGATTACCGAAACGCCGAAAGCGTCCAAAATACCCGGCTGGATGCAAGAAGGGCGACGCCGATGGATATGTCGAGGGCGCCCACCGCGCAAAGTAGCAAATAGTGTCCGGCTGCGGCTCTCGACATCCATGCGCCAGTCGGAATGACAATAGCAAGAAATATCAGCATGCCGGGCCGAAAACACTGCCATATTTGGGGGTCGGAAATTGCTGTTATCCGGTGGATGTTTTTTAGGCAGCTTTTGCTGAAAAGAAATCTGCTCTTCATTAGCCCGGCAAGCCCACCAGCAATCAGCGCCAACGTCGTGCATACAGATTCCGAGTTTAGGAGATAGGCTTGTTTGATCAGTGCACCGCCTTTAATGAGGAGTGCGAATCCGCCGCCGTACCAGATGCCGGCGGATATAATGATTAGTTTTTGATGCGAAATTTTCATATCAAACAGATTAGATTGAACGCCGTAAAGTGGGCGTGCATTTCATCAAACGTGCTGGCCGCCGTTCACGTGGATCTCCGCCCCGGAGACATAATTCGATTGATCCGAGCAAAGAAAATATATCATATCGGCCACCTCTTCCGGTTTTCCTAAGCGCCTTAGCGGAATTTGCTTTACCAACTCTTCCGTGCCGGGGGACAGAATCGACGTATCGATTTCTCCGGGAGCGATGGCATTGACCCGAATACCATACGGCCCAAAATCGGCAGCCATTTCTCGCGTCAATGCTGAAAGGGCGGCTTTCGAGGTAGCATACGCAGACCCGGCAAAGGGATGAACGCGGCTGCCAGCGATAGAGGTGATATTCACGATGCTTGCCTGTCCAATCTCCAACTCTTTTATGAGTCCGCGCGCTAGCATGATAGGAGAAAAAAAATTGACCTGAAATACATATTCCCACATGTCAAGATCTGTCTCGATGGAGCCCAGACGGTTACCGGATTCGGCCTTGGGTGAGATCGCTGCATTATTTACCAAGGCGTTGAGGGGACTCCCTCCCAAGCACTCGCGAATTTTTCCATTCCGGCCAGCAGGCCCTTTCGATTACCAAGATCGATTTGAATGTGGTTTTCAGGAGGGGCAGTTCCTGGGTGACTCCTGGGAAAGGCTTGACGCGCACACGTGATGATTCGCCAGCCCGCGTTGTAGAAGCGAATGGCGGTCGCATGACCTATGCCTCGACTTGCGCCCGTGAGAATGATGGTTTTTTGTCTTCCGCTCATCTGCCATTTCCTCCGATTTGTTCGATTGAACGATGCAGAGAATTCATCAACGGATGTTGCAGCAAAATTTGCAAGGGAACCTTTCTGCCGTAGTCCTGTAACCGTCAAATTACTTGTTTTGTATTAGATTTTTCCAATATTTTCAAGTCATCTATGACCCTAAATCCACCACCTCTTTCTGGAGTAGAAGGATAAAATAAGGATAGAGACGATAGTGAATATGTATCATCTCAATCAGTGATGGAAATAAATAAAATTATATCAGTAACTTGTAGTCATCCAACCAAACCCAATCGTTATTCTTAATTCCAAGGGTATCTGCGGTTTCCGGCCCGAAGATCATTTGTATCCAGGCCGGCAATGTCAATACCGGTGCATTTGATCCGGCCGGGAAGGTTTGTTCCATCGCGGGAGAATCGAGTGCCTGGGTGTATGTGGATGGTGCCTTGGGTAACCAAAGGTATCCATGAAGCGTTTCTCTTAAGGAGTATAATAAAAAAATGTTCAAACCAAATATCATTTTAACAGGATTCATGGCCACTGGTAAAACCACAGTGGGCAAATTACTGGCGGAGCAGCTGAAATATGAATTTGTTGACACGGACGACCTGATTGTCGAGCGCAGCGGTCAAACAGTCGCCGAGATTTTTCGTGAAAAAGGCGAAGCCGCATTTCGCCGGATGGAATCTGAGATTGCGCAAGAACTGGGTGCGAAAGAGGGATTTGTCGTTTCCACCGGTGGCCGTATGATGCTGGATCCGACCAATGCAGCGGCCTTGAGCAGGCGAGGGAGGGTATTTTGCCTGGTTGCAACACCGGAGGAGATACTGCAGCGCGTTGAAAGTGACACGCAGGTACGACGACCGTTGCTCGAAGTGCCCAATCCCATTGAGCGCATTGTTGATCTCATTCAGCAACGGGAAGAAGACTATGGTAGATTTCCGCAAATGGTGACGTCCGCAAAAACCCCGGACGAGGTGACCCGGAACTTGGTCGGTATCTTCCAGGCCAATCCGGATTTGCGCATGTCGATTACTGCATCCGATGTTCGATATGAATTTATCGTCGGCGGCGGAATTCTGCCTTTTGTCTCGCAATTGGCAGGCATTGACGGGCCTGTTGCCGTTATAACGGACAGCAACATCGGCCCACTATACGCCGAAAGCTGCGGGCATACGGATGCAGTCATTACAGTTCCACCCGGACAGCAGCATAAAACGTTGACAACTGTTCAATCCATTTGCGAAGAGTTGGTGGCAAAAGGCTTTGACCGCAGCACAACCGTA
>CALZJV010000703.1 GCA_945787595.1 uncultured Desulfobacterales bacterium
ATCTGTCCGGAAGCACCGTTGATTTAGCGATCAGCGGCGGTTTCGGTGATTTGATCGCACTCAGTGATATGGATCTGCAACTGAAGGGGTCGGGCAAGGATCTGGCAAAAGTTGGTGCGATCATCGACCAGAAACTGCCAACCACGGATGAATTTACCGTTCAAGGCCGGCTGACAGGCTCATCCGGGGCCTTATCTCTGCAGGTGGCAAATGGCAGCGCAAGGCAAGGCAGTTTGAACGTCACGTTAAACGGCGAGATCAAAGATTTGATTGCTCTCAGCGGTGTGGATCTGAAGGTGAAAGGTTCGGGCCAGGATCTATCCAAGGTTGGAGCTATTATCGGCGAGAAGCTGCCTGCAACGGATGAATTCAAGGTTCAGGGGCGACTGACAGGTTCTGCTAACGTCCTGTCTCTCAGTGAAGCACAGGGCAGTGCCCGCCGGGGCGCTCTGAGTCTGGCGTTGGATGGTGGAATTAAAGATTTACTCAATTTCAGCGGGGTGGATCTGGTCGTCAATGGCTCCGGCAAGGATCTATCAGCGGTTGGCGCGATTATCGACGAAAAACTGCCGGCCACGGATGAGTTTGCAGTTAAAGGGCGTCTCACGGGCTCTGCCAAAGCCTTATCGCTAAAAGAAGCCAGGAGCAGTGCCAAGCAGGGTAATTTAAGCGTTGCCATAAGCGGTGAGGTCAAGGATTTAATAAGGCTCAGCGGCATGGATCTGAAACTTGACGGTTCGGGCAAGGACCTATCGGAGGTGGGACCCATCATCGGGAAGAAGCTGCCTGCTACCGGAGAATTTACGGTTAAGGGGCGATTGACGGGTTCCACCAAGGCGCTTGCCCTGCAGAACGCTCAGGGGCATATCAGACGCGGCGACTTGCGCCTCAGCCTGGATGGCAGCATTATGAATCTGAATGCGCTCACCGGAATAGATATAAAATTCAAGAGCTCGGGGGTGGACCTGGCTGAGGTTGGGCCGATCATCGGGGAGAAACTTCCGACAACCGATAATTTTGCGGTTCAGGGCCGGTTGATGGGTTCAACCAAAGCGTTATCATTGCGAGAAGCTTCGGGCCGAGCCGGCCGGAACGGTATGCGCCTTGCCTTTGACGGCGGGATCACGGACCTGCTGGCCCTTAGGAGCATAAATATCAGGCTGAAAGCCTCCGGAAAGGAGTTGGCCGCAATTGGCCCGCTGGTCGGAACGAACCTGCCAAAGCTGGGTTCCTTCGATGTTCGCGGACACCTCATCGGTTCCGCCAAGATCCTATGGTTGAAAGAGTTTTCGGCAATCGTAGACAAGAGCGATTTCAAGGGTCTGGCCAAGGTGGCGTTTATCAAACGTCCCAAAATTACCGTACGCCTGGAGTCGTCGGTGATCGATTTCACAACTCTGATGAAAAGTTTAGAGAAAGACGAACAAAAAACTGCCAATCCAGGTAAGCAAAAGCGTCGTTTATTTTCCAATGATCCCTTGCCTATTGATGTCCTTAAAAAGGTGGACGCGGATATTGAGCTGAAAGCCAAGAATATCCACGCTAAGGATGCGCGCCTTAAATTCGGTCATTTGACCCTCACCCTCGAGGACAGCAATCTGAGCATCGATAAGTTCGAGGCAACTTACAAAGAGACGAAAATCTCAGGGAATCTTCATATCGATCCCGGTTCACCGCCCCAAGTAGCCACCAATTTCCTGGTTCAAAGCTTTAATTTGGGCGACTTTCTCAAAGAAATCGGCAAGAGCGATCAGGTTCGGGCCATCGTCGATATCGCTGCCCATGGGAAGAGCAGAGGGGATTCCGTTCAAAGTCTGATGGCCAATCTAGACGGCTCAGTCGGTGCGGTTATGGGCAAAGGTTTTCTTACCAAGTACCTCGACCTGCTCTCCATGGATCTTTCCACAAAGGTCATCCCGTTTTGGGGGCGCCACAAAAAAGCAGACGAAATTAACTGTGCCGTCGTACAGTTCGACATCAAGAATGGAGTTGCCATCAGCAAGGCCTTTGTGTTCGACACCCAGATCGGTATCCTTTCCGCCGAAGGTGATACCAACCTGGGCACCGAACAGGTGAATTTTTTACTCAATCCCCAGCCCAAAGATTTCAGCCTCGTAAACCTTTCCACGAAGATGCGGGTTACCGGCACGCTCTTGAATCCCAAGGTGAGGCCGGACATGGTTTCTTTAGCAACCAAAGGCGCTAAGTTTCTCAGCGTCCTCTCGGTGGGTCCTATCGGACTGCTGGCACCGTTTGTGCGCCTGGGTGCGCATAAAAAGCATCCTTGCGACATCCAGAGCATTGGACAATTAGGGCTAAAGGTCTCCGACGACGAATAGCCGGATGGATCGATTTGATGTTACCGAAAAAGCAACTTGTTGTCTTATCAATCATACATTTAAATAATGAACTTATTGGTGTACCCCAAAGGTTATGAATGCCGCTTTATCAGATATAAATCGTTATTCAGAAATATAAGATCGATGAGTTCGTCGATAGTATGCGCACGCTTGTATCTGGATTTCGTAAAGAAAACGGATGTCTTGATTGCAGTGTGTATCAGGATTTCGACGAGGAACATGCATTTTGTACCGGTGCAGAGTGGGAGACAGACGAAGCCATGCAAAAGCATTTTAAGACCCAATAATTCGAAGTATTGATCGGTGCAGCTTGGGTTCTGGCTGAGACATTTGATATGATGATGGCCGAAATTTTAGAATCAGGAGGCTTTGAGCTGTCAGCTAAAATTGCAACGCACAACACAACCCATTAATGAGATCATTTAGGATTCTACGGCTTAGAGTAAGACCACTCATCAGGCCCTGACCTCCTGGATTGGCCTGGCTCTTTTGGTAATTAACATTTTATCACCTCACTTATAACTCCCTTCATAAGCCACCCCGGCCTATCGGGGTGAGAATTGAAAAGGAAACGTCTATTCCATTGAAATATTTGGGCTACAGATCAAGCATTTTTCGAAGTGCGAGGTCCATTTTTGTTATTTCTCCAGTTGTCAACTTTCCCATTTTCTTCACAAGCCTGTCCTTTGAAAAGGCATGGATGTGGCTTGTGTTAAGGTAGCTCGTTGTTTTAAGCCCATTTCCCTTTCCAGCTTCGAGCCTAACACAAAAAGGTAACCGCTCACACTTAGGATTGGTGGTAATGGCAGCAACAAGCACATGTCGTTTTGCCGCTACATGAAAAAGCAGTACGTTCCACGATAACGGCCGGTCGCGTACCTGCCTGCTCTGACCCACGGGCAGGGTCAAACTGACAAAGATATACTTCGCCCCGAACCGGTTGTTTCTGTTTAATCTTCATAGTTCGGCCTCCGGTGCAACTTCGAAAAAATCTTCTGCGAGTCGTTCTTCTTCCTGAGCAAACAGACTGTCACCGTAAACCTCGGCCGTGATGTCATGGAGAGATCTCTCCTGCTGTTGCCGAAGCGCACTCCTCAGCAATTGCAAAACAAACTGGTTGCGCGAGAGAGTCCCTCGTTCGTGGTCAAGCTGATCAATAAATTCAGGCGGAAATGAGAAGGATACTTTTTGCATGATAAATCTCCTTGGCGAATATGATTTATTTTTATGATTGACAATATGCCATGATATTAATGAACATGTCTCTTGTCAAGATTGATGTTGAAAAAGTTGAATTTTGCCTTAAATGCATCTTTTCGACGGTAAAAATGTCATTCTAAGGCCTAAAAGAGGCCCTGTTTTTAAGCTCATGCCATAGTTGGCGGCGTTCTCCCTTGGTCCGACCCCAGTTTATTGGTGGTCAAACTCGTTGAAATTGGCTTGCTGACTCCTCCAGTTGGAATCCAGGCATATGTGCTCAAGGGGGTAGCGCCCGATTTGACACTGAAGACCATTTTTTGGGGATTCATTCCTTTCTTCGTGGCCGATATCTTTCTCGTAATAGGCCTGATTGTTGTCTTTCCACAAATCGTTACGTATTTACCGAATCTAATGAAATGATCATTTTTTTTAACCCCCTTGGTCAATAAAAAGTATTTGATAATTGCATAATTTTTCTATTCTTAAAAAAGGAATTATAAGCCTTTGAATTACAGAGTCATTCGTGATAAGAAAAATTTGATGCTTGACTATAAATAATCGTAAAACAAATTAAAGAATCCGAGCCCAGAGGGCCCGGCTTTGGACCACCCCAGAGGTGTGTGCTGGGGCTTCCAACGGGGCAGTGGAATGATGGAATTGTGGAAAAATGGAATATTGGGAACCAAAAGCGGATGATGGTTTGATTTTATTTTCTGATCCGTGCCATCCATATAAAAATAGACCTAATTCCTCCATACCCAGTATTCCAACATTCCAATGTTCCATCATTCCACGGTAAATGTTTACGGCATAGCCAATTTTCTCTAACCTGGCTCTCCGAGGCGTAGGCTCTACGAGCCGGAGGCCCAAAGGACCAGGTTTTCATTGGTGGAATAAATATCGGATTGTCGAATTAATCGATTTGCAGATAAAAACATGGCGGAACCAGCAAAACAAGCTGTTATCTATCGCGGCAACTCAATCATCTCGATCGAAAAAGTTGCAGAATATCCCCATCCGGTCGTCATCAAGAAACCTTCCAAACGTCACCCATCGCGGCGGCACCTTCGATCACTGGAAAAAGAATACGAGATTACCCGCTCTCTCAGCGAGATCGCTGGTGTCCGCAAGGCCCTGGGGCGACAGGCGCTGGCGCAGCCGGCATTGATCCTGGAATATATCGATGGGGAGACCCTGCGGGATCATATCCGGCAAAAAACATTCAACCTGCGTCAAAAATTAGAAATCGCTGTCGATCTGACCCGCATCCTGGCAGAAATCCATCAACAGGATATTATCCATCTGGATTTCAACAGCAAGAATATCCTCATCGCCAAGAAAGATCCGGCGGTACATATTATCGATCTGGGTGCTGCGGCCCGCCTCAGCGGTAATGGCCACCAAAAAGTGCGGCCCGACCAGCTGCTGGGAACCCTGCCGTATATCTCACCGGAGCAGACCGGCAGAATCAACCGCGCGGTGGACGAGCGCTCGGATCTGTATTCTATGGGTTGGTTTTCTATGAACTTAAAACGGGGAAACTGCCGTTTGATTCCAAAAATCCGATGGAGCTTATCCACCATCATCTTGCCCGGGTACCGGTCTCGCCGACTGAGGTGTCTTCAGAGATCCCCGAAGTGATCAGTTCCATCATTTTAAAGCTGCTTTTAAAAAATGCAGAAGACCGTTATCAATCGGCAGCCGGAGTTCAGGCCGATCTGGCAACCTGTTTACAGCGCTTAAAGCCGGACAATAGCATTGAAAGTTTTCCGGTGGGAGCAGCCGATTATACCAGCCGGTTTACGTTTCCTCAAAAGCTTTATGGCCGTGACAGCGAATTGCAAGAATTGGTAAATGCTTTCGAAAACGCCTGCCGGGAGAGTTCGGCCATAATATTTGTCAGCGGTTATTCCGGCATTGGCAAGACGGCGCTGGTGGAGGAGATCCAACGATCGGTATCTGAAAACCGCGGCTACTTCATCAAGGGTAAGTTCGACCAATATCTTAGAACGACCCCTTACACAGCGATCACCCAGGCGTTTGCCGTATTCGTATCCCGCATCCTGGCCGAACCGGGAAAAAACTTTAATGAATGGCAGGAAAAAATTCAAGCGGCGGTCGGCGACCTGGGCCAGGTACTGACAGATGTAATGCCGGCCTTGGAAGATATCATCGGCGCCCAGCCGGATGTGCCCCAATTTGGC
>CALZJV010000704.1 GCA_945787595.1 uncultured Desulfobacterales bacterium
AGGAGGATGTGGTTGTTAATAGGGGTGGGAAATCATGACGTCTCGAATTCGGGCTGCAATAGTAAAATAAAACGTTTTGCGTATTAAAACTTTTATAAATTAAGATATATTTCAATTATTTAAGCATAATTCGGTGCTGGTTTCGATTGTGAGCGAGATTGACAATAGCGCCGTTTTTTTTTATAATTTTATTAAACATCAAGGCCTTTGATTTTGGATAACCGGGTTGGTAAGCAAAGCGTCGGACCGGGCCGTCTTGGGAATAAGGTGGTTCGGTTTTTTTTGGCCTGGCAATGGCTCATCGGATGCACCCAAAATGCTACTAAAAAAACTACATTTTTCAACCCTTCTACTGGTTGCAGCGACAATTGCGGCAATCCTGAGCAATATCCTGTTTGATTTCGATATACTGCAGCCTCTGGAATACAAAGTGTACGACTCGATGGCCCGGCTGCGTCAGCGCAAAGCCGCCACCAAGGTGGTGGTTCTGGCAATAGACGATCAAAGCATCCAACAGCTTGGCAGCTGGCCCTGGCCCCGTTCCTATATCGCCGAAATGGTTCAACAGTTATCGGTCTATGGCACCCATACGATGGGTATTTCGCTTTTATACCCCACAATAGAAATAAATCCCGGATTGCAGGAAATAGAAGATATTAAAGAAATATTGACCGACACACCGTCAAAGTCAGAACGTAAAACCGCAACTAAAATCAATAGCATCCTGACGGAGGCGAGCAAACGGTTAAATCATGATGCCAGGCTTATATCTGCGGTACGCTCCGCCCGTAATGTGGTGCTGCCGCTGCGTTTTACCCTCGGCAGCCCCGGAGATGGCAACTCTAAAAAATTATCCGATTGGTTGAAACTAAATTCCATTGAATTGCAAGGCATCCCGCAAGTCCAAAACGCGCTGCGCATAGACTCAAATCATTTCCGCGGTATATTCAATAATCATAGGGTACAGGCCAGCCGGATTACCGAACCTTACCATGATCTGTCGACCAAGGCCGGCGCACTTGGACACATCAATTTGATTGGCGATAATGACGGCATTGTCCGCAATATACCCCTGTTGATTACCTATCAGGAAAGGGATTTCGTATCCTTTGCGTTACAGGTGGCCAGAAAATATTCAGGCGGTCGTTTAAAGGAAATAAAGATTGGAAGGGACGGAATAGTTCTGAAACATTTGCAAATCCCCACCGAAAAAAAACATCGTATGTTAATCGATTACAGCGGTCAAAAAGCCAACATCCAGCAAATATCATTTGTTGACGTCATCAACGGCAAGGTCGATTTGAACACGTTTCGAAAGAAAGTCGTCCTGCTCGGAGTAACGGCCGAAGGATTATCGCAACATTTTAATACCCCCACCAAATCAAATGTTTCCGGCCTCGTAATAGAAGCCGCCGCGGTGGAGAATATAATTAATGGCAAATTTATTTCGCGTCCTTCCTGGGTCTTCTTCCTGGAGATCCTGGCCTTATTGTATTTCGGCTTTTTCCTCTTATTTGTCATTCCCAGAGTCACGCCACGGATCGGGGCGATGATTCTGGGAATCTTTTCATTGACCTGGATCGGTGCCAGCGTCATTTTATTTGTCAGCAATGGTATCTGGTTGAAGGTTCTCGCGCCGGTAATTCTTTCGATTATTGGTTTTGCCCTCGCCAGCCGCCAGCGGCATATGGCCGAAAAGCAGGATGAAAATGTGGAATTGAACAAAAGCCTGGGACTGGCATTGCAGGGCCAAGGCATGCTGGACATGGCCTTTGAAAAATTTTTAAAGTGCCCGGTTAAAGATAAAGCCGTACAAAAGCTTTTGTACAATCTAGGGTTGGACTTTGAACGCAAGCGGATGACCAACAAGGCCCTATCCGTCTATCGCCATATTATGAAGGCCGGCTCCTTTAAGGATGTCAAGGAACGGATAAAAAAGCTGATTTCCCTGGATAATACACTGGCAATGACTGGCGCGGCTGCCAAGAAAGAAACCTCCCTTCTATTGCAAAACGCTGCCACCAAGCCCACCTTAGGAAGGTATGAAATCTTGCAGGAACTAGGACAGGGCGCCATGGGTATAGTTTACCTGGGCAAAGATCCCAGTATCAACCGTGAAGTCGCCATCAAGACCATCAATTACGCGGATATTGCAGCCGATGAATTAAGCGATGTCAAGGCACGTTTTTTTCGGGAGGCCGAAGCCGCCGGAAAGCTTTCCCACCCGAATATCGTGACGATCTATGATATGGGCGAGGATCATGACATGGCTTATATCGCCATGGAATTGCTCAAGGGTAAAGAGCTGACCCACTATTGTCAGAAAGGGAATCTACTGCCGTTAAAGCGGGTTCTCAAAATGGTCAGTTCAGTGGCCGAGGCCCTGGGATATGCCCACAGCCAGGAAGTGGTGCACCGCGACATCAAACCGGCCAATATTATCCTTTTGGATGATGATCAGGTCAAAGTTGCCGATTTCGGCATCGCGCGGGTTATTTCTTCATCAAAAACCCAGACAGGTGTCATATTCGGCACCCCCAGGTACATGTCTCCCGAACAGGTTGCCGGTAAAAAAGTGGATGGTCGATCGGATCTATTTTCACTCGGAGTGGTTTTTTACGAGTTGTTGACAGGCGCCCGGCCGTTTAAAGGAGATAGTATGACGTCCCTGCTGTATGCCGTATCCAATACAGAATACGTACCGCTCGATGAGATAGCGCCCAAAACACCGGCATGCTGTGTTGAAATTGTCGAACGCCTGCTGGCCAAAGGGGTTTCTAAACGGTATCAAACCGCTTCTCAGATCATCAGAGATGTCCAGACTTACCTGGACACGATAAACTGACGCGAGTAAATCGAATACCTCATACATTCCTCAACATTATTTCCTTTGAAATCAACTGCTTCTTAACAGTTCTTCGGAAAAGATTTTCAACCCGAAATAAATGTTAGTCATGGCAAAAAAAATGAATCTTCGACCCTGATTTTTGCATTGAAAAGGAGCGGATGATGGCAACGCCGCTGCGCGTCGAGTATCCTGGTGCTTATTATCATGGTATCAATGATCCCGATTCTGCAGTTTAGCCTTTCACCCGGCACTGTCAGATTAAGACAGGAACAAATTACTTCACGACTACTGCATCCTCGATCAATACATCATATTTGTATCCGAAACCAAAATCTTTACCAGCGGCCAG
>CALZJV010000705.1 GCA_945787595.1 uncultured Desulfobacterales bacterium
AAAAGCTCCTTGAGGATCTTCAGAATAAATTTTAACCGGAGAATAAGACAATGGCACCTGACAACAGCAGTCAAAACCCCCTTGTCAACCTTGGCAACGCTCTCTTTCTGGTGCTCGACACCATCGCTATCGCCAACAAAGGCCTGTTAAAAAACCCTTCAAAGGAAGATGAGCGCAAGCTGAACCGAACCCTTGCGAAGCTCGAACTCGAACGCGCCGATATTCGCGCAAAGCTTGACGCTATAATTGCGGGGGAATCCGATATTGTCGGTCCGACATCAGGTCAGGTTCAGGAAATAAGCAGCCTCACTGCCGAAGTCGAAGCGGTCACCAATGCAAATCTGACCGCTTCCGCCGCCGTAGCGCTCTCCTCGCGAGTCTTGACTCTGGCGACTGAGGTAGCGGACGCTTAATTTTTGAGCTCTTTAAAAAGGCGCTTTAAAAACAACGGAATGTTTTCCCCTTAAGAGTGCACATCGAAAAGCAGAATTTTTTTATCCTCAGATAGAACTTGAGATTTTGGAACCAATAATGAAAGATCTAACCGGGGCAATGGAGGTTCATACCAACTATTCTTGATAAGTCTTCAAACTGGTGAAGTTTTACAACTACACCGCAAAATCCATACTCCTCATAAGATGCCATTACCGGATCATTGGAGTAACCGCTTGGAACGATGACTTTGGCTTCCGGAACCAAGGATAGAATCGCCTGCACGGCATCCTTTCCTCCCATACCACCGGGGATTGTCAGATCCATGATGACACAATCGATCGTTTCTGCAGATTCTGCAGCCTCTGTATGCAGCCGGATGGCTTCAAAGCCATCCTTGGCCAACACGACTTAATGCCTCATTCTTTCCAGCATGGCTCGAATATAGTTTCAATCTCAGTTTCATCTTCTTCAGGGGATTTAGGTAGATCCGTAATATCTATGGCGAATAATATCCTGGCAGCAGACTTTCTATAATGTTCAAGCGGGAGTTTGCCTGAGGGTAGCAAATTATGCGATTATGCGGCCAGGAGCGTTCAAAAACTCGTTTAATACTCTACGAAATATTCTGATCAACTGATCCTGCCTTTAAATCATTATTATAGCCCTCCTTCTTTTTCTGTATGCTGGATTTGCAATGAGAAATAGCTAATATGCGGTTGATATGCGGATATGCAGCCGAAACGGTACAATTTGGGGTTAAATTCGAATTTTTATCGCATATATTTCAGTAACATATTTATATTTTAAGTATTGTGGGCGATCCTGCCTTCGGCACCAGTTAAATTAGTTAGGAAGGATGTAGGAAATTACCTATATCCTTCTTTCTTTTTAGAGAATGCTAATAAGATGTTAAAATGGTTTTTGCGGTTTCCGTGAAAATACTTTTTTTGACCGGAATACCTATTGACATGTGTTACCCTATGGGTTACATTTTATTTGCAATCCGGTAAGTCAAAATTTCACTTGAATTCGGTGGTTGTCTATAACCATGATAAAATCGTTCAAGCACAAAGGCTTGGAAAAATTCTTTTACGATGGAACAACCAAAGGAATTCAAGCCAAACACGCTGACAAACTTTCAGATATTCTGGATTTGCTTGATGCTGCCGACACAATTCAAGTGATAAACTTTCCGGGCTCCAGGTTACACAAATTACTACAGAAAAGGGAAGAAATCTGGGCAGTTAATGTATCTGGTAATTGGAGAATCACCTTTAAATTTATCCATGGTGATGCTTACAATGTAGACTATACCGATTACCATTAAATTATAATGGGTGCTATTGAAATACCCATTGAATCTCTGGATCAACTGGGAATCATATCATGATTGAAAGGAAAAGATGTCCCGCCCATCCGGGCCGTATATTAAAAAATCTCTATTTGACGCCATTAGAAATTTCAGTTACCGATATAGCTAAGCGTTTAGGTGTTTCGCGAAAAGCAGTATCTGCAATAATCAATGAGCATAAATCGATTACTCCTGAGATGGCGTTACGTTTGTCAAAAGCTTTCCCGAATTCGACTCCCGAAAGCTGGCTGAATTTACAACGCAATTATGATTTATGGCAAACCTCACATGGAACTTTTGCCTGGAAATCCGTTCAACCGATTGATTATATCGACGCTCGCCATTGAATTTTCAGAAAAACCGGTCGAATTGGAGGGTTGAGTTCGCCCTGGCATCACCGGGACCCACGCATCAAAGTTGGTCATCCTCGATTACATAGCCTATTGGCCGATAACCTTTAGTTCGTCGATCGTACATTCTTGCCAAAACCGGTACATCCAAATCCACGTAATCGTAAGGTTTTATGGGATCAAAGCCTGAATAGTGAATAGCAAATATGGCTCAATGTTTAATTCACTATTCAGGCTCTGACCCCGATTCTCGAAACTCCTATTTTTCATACCAATACGCAATAAAATGATTCCATGGGCAGGCTCTTGAGCCTGTAAACGAGTTCGCCGAAATCTTTGTCTTCCGTGAGTATGATTCGCCGTTCAACAAAAGCCAGAGCCAAAGCTACATCATTCGTGGCTCCCGGTTCCGATTCTAAGGCATAAAGCACATCGTAACCTGCGTTGCGCAGTGCACCAACAAGATCGCGATCACAACCTTTATCGTCTAAAATTTTACTAAAACTCCATCTATGCAACGACGATTTGATCGTCGGCTAAATAATCAGCTGCGAATTCCTGGTCAGCGAAGATATCCTTTTGGGTGAGATTTGGATGAACCGAGATGATTTCATTAAATGTGATGCCGCCGGCCAATTTTCGTAAAATGTATTCAACCGTAATGCGCGTACCCTTGATGACGGGTTTTCCGAACATGACATCTGGCCTTATTTCGATCCTGGGTTGTTCCTTCATATTTTTACCTCTTGAGAGTCGAAGTATTCGTCCTTTTTATGTCAGATTTTTCTGCTTCATTCCATTGAAGGTTCAAAAACTAAGGTAACGGGTTTAAGTCTATCAATCGACATTTTGTCAAATACAAAGATCTGACTACTCTTTCTGTTTTGAAAAGCAGATGGTGAAATTTTACGCTTGACCTTGTCTACTTTTTTGGGGAAAATTTAGAATTTTTCCAACTCTTTTTTATCAAAATACTTCGAGTTTTTCCGAATAGACACTAACTAAGCTTAAAGGAACGGACGATGCGGACTAAAAAGAAATTAAAGCAG
>CALZJV010000706.1 GCA_945787595.1 uncultured Desulfobacterales bacterium
GAAAGTCGATCTGTCCCAAATCTTTGAGGATCTGGACGGCGCCCATTCGGAAAACGCCAAGAGATCGGGCTGCGACTAAGCTTCCTCCAACCCTTTTTCGCTGGGTCAGCGTCAGTAAGTTTCTATCTGGCTGATATTACAAAAGTATTCCTGCCAAATCTTCTCAAATGTTGTTCCACAATGGGGAGCGAGCAAAAAGGCCCTCTAACTGCCTGAAATTAGGTCGAGGAAAGAGGGCCAAAACATGCTCCAAATGTCTGGGATGGGAAGAGGCTAAGTCACTATTTTGGAAACACGAATAAGTCATTATAGATTGCATAACCAAAGATAGCGATGAAGGCTATGGCTGACAATAGTAAGACAGTATAAATAAATTTTTTCATTTCGGTCCTCTATCTTTCTTGAACCTGAATCCGTGAGATCACGAACTTAAAAACTGTCGAAAGCCAATATAACATACTGATATTAATGGACAATTATGCTATCATGTATCCCGTTGAAAACTCACTTAACGGGTGAAGTCATGAAACGATTTATTATTGAAAAATCCAAGGACGAGTTCTACACCTCCCACTCCGGCGTGGCCCTGATCGGGTTGTGCCTGAACCGGTTCACCAGCTTGACCAAGCGCCTGAGGGCGGTGTCGACCCTTAAAAAGGGGGCCATCGGCCACGCTGATGTCATTCGCAGTTTTATCGGTCTGCTCTGCCTCGGCAAGAGCGACTTCGAGGCGATCAACGGTTTCCGGCAGGACCGCTTTTTCCGGGAATCCCTGGGCCTCAAGGAGGTCCCCTCCGAGCCGACCCTGCGTCAGCGGCTGGAGGATCAGGCCGAGCACTTTCAGAGGATCGTCAACTTTTGCGTCACCGAGTTCCTGCAGAAATCAGGGGCGTTGTTTTCGGGCTTGGCCACCGGTCATGTCCCGCTGGATATCGATGTGTTCGCCCAGGATAACTCCGGGACCAAGAAACAGGGTGTATCGCGCACCTACCGGGGTTTTGACGGCTTTGCCCCCATCGCCGCCTACCTGGCTCTGGAAGGCTGGCTGTTGGAGATCGAACATCGCGAAGGCTCCCAACACAGCCAGAAAAACTTCATTCCGTTTCTCGCCCGGGTGCTGCACAAGGCGCTGGCGCTGACTGCCGCCCCGTTACTGGTGCGTCTCGATTCGGCCCACGATGCCTGGGAGACGCGCATTGAGCTGGCCAGCCATAAGCGGGTGGATTACATCCTGAAATGGAATCCCCGGGGGCACAGCAAAACTCTCTGGCATCGGCGGGCCTTCACTGAAGGAAAGATCAGCGAACCGCGGCCGGGTAAACGCGTCGCACTTATGAGCGTCAGGGACGCACATCGCTGGACAGACGAAACCGGCACCAAGCGGGAACTCACCTGCCGCCGGGTGATCCGCGTGACCGAGCGCACCATCGACAAGAAGGGCCAGTTTCTATTGGAACCCGACATCGTTCTGGAGGGCTGGTGGACCTCCCTGAGGCTGTCCCCCGAGAAGATCATCGCCCTTTACCAGGACCACGGCACCAGCGAGCAGTTCCACAGCGAACTCAAAACCGACATGGACCTGGAGCGTTTGCCCTCGGGCAAGTTTGAGGTCAACGGCTTGGTGATGACCTGTGCAGCACTCGCCTACAACATCCTGCGTTTTATCGGACAGATCGGTCTGCTCGGAGACAAGACGCCGGTCAGGCATCCGGCCAAGCGGCGACGGATCAAGACCGTCATCCAAGAGCTGATGTACTTGGCTGCGCGACTGATCGCGACCGGTCGACGGTTGCGACTGCGCTTCAGCCGCCACAGTGGGTTGTCCTTCGAGGCGTTTGCAGGTTTATACCAACGCTTGGCTTACGGATAGGTCGTTCGCTCGCCAACAGACCAGAAGAAAACCCAGGCACCAGCGGCGCTAATGTCCGAGCTCGGCCTGAATCAGGCACAAAGGGCCCGGCGGTCAATTTATCAAAGATCGCGGACTACAAAGGCTCTCAGGGGGCCAACTTTTCCAGCCGCCGAATCCGATTTCGTCCGCTCGGGAGAAGAAAATCGGAATGAGGTAGAAGTTCTCACGGATTCAGGTTGAAATCAACGAATGAAGCTGAGCGGCTGCGCTCTGCCGACTAAAACTAGTAGAGACCTATTCGTGAACCTGCGCGAGTAAATCAATCCGCCTCGAGCGCTGGGTTATGCGATTTCCTTTGATATGATTATTATATTTGAACTACCAGAAACAGTTTAAAGGGTCATTTTCTATATATTTTATTGCATCATCAATGTTATAAAACTCGCCCCCAAAGTCACCAATGGACTCCCATCTTTCCCGGTGGGACCACCACAGAACTTCATATTCATTTGGGGCATCAGTTGGTCTTAGTCTGGCAATTGGTCTGCCATCTGATTCGCAATATAGAGAATAGCCCTTTCGAATTCTTTTGACTTTAATTTTGACGTTATTTCTGAATTTATGGGCTTTTATCTTTTCAAATTCTGTTTCATTTTTAGTCGGGTCAACCTTTGGATCAAACTCAACGGTCGAGCCAATACCAAAACCATCTTTTAATACTTTTCGCTCAATTTCAATATGAGACATATTTAGCAATGTTGAGTAATGACTTGCAAGCAGTCTAAGGGTGGGCCGAGACTTTATTGCTAGAGCTTTGTTCTTCTTATTATCAATCAGATCTTTCGCTGCGTATGAACGAAGCATGAATTCGGCGAACAAATGAAGGTCGCCCGGCCACAGAATGGCAATTCTTTTGAGTTGATATAAATACACAACTTCTGTCATTTTAATTTCTTTCTTTATCACATAACAATTAAATTGTGCGATATGCACAGTTTGTCCATTGATCCGCTAATTTTCTCCGATTTACCCAGCCTAAATACTCATAAATAGAGTATGTCACCCCTCACCAGTCGGTTTATTGCAACCATAATCCGTGCACAGTAACCTTATGCAGCATGTCAACATAAGAACAGAGGGGGATTATTCTAAACGAGTTTCAGCAGGATCTGGTTGCTGACAAATCATTCAATACAAAGCATGTTCCGTATTATATCTGTGGGGTGGGGGATTGCCATAATTTTTTCTGTCTCAAATGTATGGAGTTGATTGACAACAGACCAACAGAACCGCCCCGATTTCCAATTCAGCTCGACCAAAATTGCTAACAGG
>CALZJV010000707.1 GCA_945787595.1 uncultured Desulfobacterales bacterium
TGCTGTATAAACATCTATAGCTTTATGCCGGATAAACTGAAAATTTGGTTGGATGTTAACCCTAAAACCATGAAAGGAGAAAGATACTATGAAAAGACGTGATTTTCTCAAAAAAGCAGGCGTGGGAGCTGCCGCAGTGGCAGCCACAGCGGTAAACGCACCTTATGTGATTGCGCAGAAGAAAACGACCATCAAGTGGAGAATGCAAACCTATGCCGGTCCGGCCTTATCCGCGCATGTCTGTAAACCGGCCATCGATGCGTTTAACAAGGTCGCCGATGGCGAGATGGTGATCGAATTGTACAATTCTGATCAATTGGTGCCCACGGGTGAGCTGTTTAGAGCCATGCAGAAAGGGACGATTGACGCCGTCCAGAGTGATGATGACTCCATTGCCGCGCCGGTCGATGTGTCCATATTTGGTGCTTACTTCCCCTTTGCCTCGCGCTACTCGTTGGATGTTCCCGTGCTGTGGAACTGGTATGGGCTAAACGAAATCTGGGAGGAAGCCTTCGCTGAAGTGAAAGGCGTCACCTGGCTCAGTGTTGGGGCCTGGGACCCGTGCAACTTTGCTACCACCAAGCCGATCCGAAGCCTTAAAGACCTTAAGGGATTGAGAGTGTTCAGCTTTCCCACCGGGGGCAGGTTCATGCAACAATTCGGTGTCATCCCCGTGGCCCTGCCCTGGGAGGACATCGAGATGGCTGTTCAAACGGGCGAACTGGACGGTGTGGCCTGGTCCGGCATTACTGAGGACTATACGGTCGGATGGGCCGACGTCACCAAATATTATCTGACCAATCCCATCTCCGGTGCCTGGGCGGGATCCTATTACGCCAACTCCGATTCATGGAACGCCCTGCCGGAGCGCCTGAAAACCTTGTTCCGTCTTCAAATGGACAGTTCGCACTACTACCGGCAGCACTGGTACTGGTGGGGTGAAGCGCACTACCGCACCAAAGGCGGGAAACTGGAGCTCACCTCTATCCCCGCCGAAGAGTGGAAGCAAGTTGAAGATGCCGCGCTTAAATTCTGGGACGATACTGCCAAAAAGAGCCCCAGGAGTGCCAAGGTGGTAAAAATACTCAAGGAATACGCCCAAACCATGAAAGACGCCGGTCCTCCATACCGGTATTAGTGAATTGTTTATTAAGCGTTTACCATAGCCTAAATCGAGCGATTTATTGCCTGAAGATGTACCGATGTATTGATGCATAAAGGCCCGCGAAAAATGCCGGTTCGCCTCTCTGCGAGCCGCAAGCCGGCGGATCGAGGATTATACGCGAATCGCTGCTGCATCATAGATCCGGTGCAGATCTCGTAAAAAATCGCTTGATTCAATTATGGCTGAAGGGACCAAGGGAAAGGGGCAGATATGCCTAAAGCAGTAAAAATTTTCGTGCAGTCTGTTGAAACCATGAGCAAGGTGGTCGGCAGGTTCTCCATGTATCTGGTATTCGCTATGATCGGGATCCTGCTGTACGAACCTATTGCCAGGAATCTCTTCGATAAGTCAAGCATTTGGGCAGTCGAGATGGCACAATTCACCATGGCCGCTTATTACCTGCTTGGCGGTGGATACTCCATGATGCTCAAAGGGCATGTTAGAATGGATCTGCTCTATGGACGGTGGTCGGACAAGAAAAAGGCTACGGTTGATGCGATTACCTGCCTTTTCCTGATCTTCTACCTCGTGTTTCTCCTCGTTGGCGCCTATTCCAGCATTGAATACGCTGTCATGTACGGGCAAAAAAATCGATCTGCCTGGGCACCCTATATGGCACCCATCAAAATTATAATGGGTGCCGGCGTTCTGCTGATGCTGCTGCAGGCGATAGCGACATTTTTCAAGGACCTGGCCAAGGCAAGAGGGGGAGAAGATATAATATGAGTTATGAACTTATCGCGATACTGATATTTTCTTCGATGATGCTGATGCTGCTCACCGGCCAGCGTGTCTTTGGCGCCATCGGTGGGGTTGCCACTCTTTTCTCTCTACTGCTTTGGGGCAAAGGTGGCGCAGAGATGCCATTTAACGCGGCGTTTGCTTTACTGAACTGGTATCCGCTCCTGACCCTGCCGCTATTCATCTATATGGGCTATATGTTTTCGGAATCCGGCATAGCGAGCGACCTCTACAGGATGTTCCATGTCTGGATGGGATCGATCAGCGGTGGATTGGCCATCGGAACCATGGGACTCATGGTCGCCGTATCGGCCATGAATGGCTTGAGTGTGGCTGGTATGGCCATTGGCGCGAGTCTCGCTTTGCCGGAAATGCTGAAGCGCAAGTATGACAAGGTCATGGTTACCGGTGTCATCCAGGCCGGCAGTTCGCTGGGGATTATGGTCCCGCCCAGCGTGGTGCTGGTTCTCTACGGCATGATCGCCAGACAACCCGTCGGCCAGTTATGGCTGGCCGGTGTTTTCCCCGGCTTTCTTTTGGCGGGCTTGTTTATGGCTTACATCTATATCAGATGCAGACTTCAACCGCACCTGGGCCCTACATTATCAAAAGAAGAGCTGGAGTCAATAACCTGGAGTCAGAAGTTGCGATTGCTCAGGGCCGGAATCGTTCCCCTGGTCATTATTTTTTCCATGACAGGACTTTTTCTGATGGGGATCACCAGTCTCGTTCAATGTTCGGCAGCCGGTGCAACCGCAACGACCCTCGCAGCGCTCTTCAAAGGCCGGTTAAACCGGCGGGTATTGGATGAGACATTAAAGAATACACTGAGCGTCAGCTGTATGTTCATGTGGGTAATTCTGGCAGCCCTCTGCTTTGGTGCTGTTTTTGACGGTCTTGGCGCCGTGCATGCAATCAAATCGCTATTTATAGAGAGATGGGGTCTCAGTCCGTTTGGGGTACTGGTGATGATGCAGCTTTCTTACATCCTGATGGGCATGTTTTTGGACGATACGGCCATGCTGATCATTGTTGCGCCCCTTTATGTCCCCCTGGTCATCAGTTTGGGCTATAACCCGATCTGGTACGGTGTTCTCTATACGATAACCTGCCAGATCGCTTACATGACGCCTCCCTTCGGCTATAACCTGTTTTTAATGAAGGCCATGGCGCCCAAGGAGGTATCGCTGGCGGATATCTACCGCTCGATCATACCCTTTGTACTGGTCATGTTGGTAGGTTTAGGCATCGTCATGCTGTTTCCCGGGATTGCTCTG
>CALZJV010000708.1 GCA_945787595.1 uncultured Desulfobacterales bacterium
GGGGATCGATGCCCTGGTGCGCGATATCCCCGACCATCCTTATGCCCGGCTGCCTAAAGAAGACATCCAGGCCGCCTTTGAGGAACTGCTGTCCTTCCTAAAAGAAACCGGCCTCACCTATCATCGACGAATGAATCATAACAGCGCAGTCCTCACCTCCCTGGGAACCACCAAACTCACTTACTGTGTTCCGCACACCATGTGGAACGGCGTAGCGGCCCTCAAGAAAAAACCCTCCTGTCTGATCCTCGACATTCGGGGGCTGAAAGGATTCAGCGCCCGTCAAATTGCGGCAGCTTTACAGCATGACTGGCCGGGTTTGCTGACAGGCCGGATTTCTTTTCCGGGTATGGACCATCTCAACGAAGTATATGCGGAACATATGGCCAACGCCCTGATTTTACCGGAAAATCGGCAGAAATTTGCCCAGGCGGTGCGGCCGCATATTAAAGATGCACAAATCATCGGACTGCCGGCGATTTTAGGCCTTTACCGGACACATGAGGTGGTATCCGATCTGGGGAACCTGATCGGCCTACCGGTGTTTGAGATTCCCACCATTCCTCCCTCTATTCCCGGCCTGCGGCTCAAGGAGGCCGCTGAAAGAGGGTTGCGCACCAAAGGAGTGCGGTATTTTTCTCAAAACCGGGTGCTGTCGGTCCGTGCCAAGGATGATCGGTATTTTGAGCTCGACATTGGCAGAAAGACGACTGAGGAGACCGTTCAATCCCGCGGAATCATTCTGGCAAGCGGTCGATTTATCGGCGGGGGGTTGCACGCAGATAGACAGCGTATCAAAGAGACCATTTTTGATTTGCCGGTTTACCAACCCGGCAACAGAGCCGAGTGGCATCGCCGGGACTTTCTGGATTCCAGCGGACACCCCGTCAATCGTGCGGGGTTGGAAATCGATGATTCATTTCGCCCGCTGAACAGCTCCCATCGACCTGCCTTCCGGACCCTTTTTGCCGCCGGCTCCATTCTGGCCCACAATGACTGGAAACGCATGAAATGCGGTGCCGGCCTTGCCATCGCCACCGCCTTCGGGGCGGTCAAGTCATTTGTTCGTATCTGTCGGTGATTTAGATGCCTCACTACGCAAAAAGGGCATTACCATCCCACCAATGGATGTCATCATTGCCCAGGTATGCCTGCATCACAAGGTTTCTCTCTTTACCTTAGATGAGCATTTTCATTCGATTCCCGGGTTGAAATTTTTCGAGCTGGGCGGTTAGCCGGTTTTGACGATATACGGATGGGCTGGTGAAAATTACCCGTAACAGTGAAAAGATTGAACGTCGAACATCGAACGTCGAACATCGAACGTCGAATATTGATGACGCTACGCTTTATCGATTTTAAAACAAGCGAACCGCAGAATACTGAACCGCAGCCTGCGACGAGCCCTTCGGCCGTGAGTCTAGGGTCGAACGACTCAGCCGAGTCGAATTTCGAAGGGTAGATTGGCTCCCGGCCTTCGTAGCCGCTTCGGCGGAGTAGGCTTGCTCAGTCTTTTTTTTAAATTGACAGAATTCAATATTCGATGTTGGACGTTCAATGTTCGATGTTCATTTTTTAGTTAACCCCTCGTATGATACATTACTTAAGTTTTTTTTTTCGATCAAACTGGCCGTTTTTCGGGCTTGCGGCTTGGCTGAAACCTATTTTGTATCACCCGGCATCTGGTTCAGTTTCGCTCAAACGGTGGCTTATATACGTGTAAAGATCCATCACCTCAAGGTCCGATTCCGTATTGCTTTGGGCGCAGCTAAGATGGATCTGGCATTTGGGACAGGCCGTGATAAGGGTCCGCGCGCCGGTCTGGATGGCTTCCTGCATGCGGTCGGTTTGAATTGCTTTTGAATGGCTTGAGCACTCCATCCAGGCACTGGTCCCGCAGCAAAGTGCATTTTCACGGTTGCGCTCCATTTCCACCAGCCGGGTTTCAGGAAGGAACTGTAAAAGCTGACGGGGCGGTTCGTATATCCCTGCCATACGGCCCAAGCGGCAGGGATCATGGTAAGTAATCGCTTCGGTGGAAGATGTCTGAAATGATAAGCCGGCATTTGGCAGTTCGCGCGCCAGAAACTCCGTCATGTGCAGCACTTCAAAGGGCAGCGCTCCAAAATGCTTCGGGTAATGGTTTTTAAAGGTGACATAGCCTTCCGGACAACTGAATAGCACAGTTTTGGCGCCGGAGGCTTTAATTACTTCCAGATTCCACCGGGCCAGCTTGCGGAAGGTTTTCTGGTCTCCGCACCATAAGGCATCGTGTCCACAACAGCGCTCGTTGTTGCTGATGACAGGTTCGATTCCCATTTTGTTCAGCAGCAGGAGCACGCTGCGCGCGGTTTCAAGCGGAGACAAATTCAAATAGCGGAAGATCACATCAAAAAAAGGCAGACACCCTACAAAATAAAAATACTCACCGGTATTATGAAATGTTCCGGCCTTTTCGGCCCACCCGGTGCGTTGCTGTTTTATGTTACGGGTTTGCAAACCGGCGACAGTTTGAAGGATGCCATGATGACTTTCCTGGGGAAAATTTTTTGCCTGACGGGCCTGCTGCCGCTGAGAATTAATGAACTCCGGAAAATCAATATCCGCCGGACAGCGCGCGCTGCAACTGGCACAGCTCAAGCAGGACCAGATTTCGCGACTTTGGATCAGACCACCGCCCGGATCCAGCACGGCCCGTTTGATGATTTGTCTGGGTGAAAAAGTAGACAGTTCACGGCTAACGGGGCAGGTTCCCGTACAAAGGCCACATTCCATGCAGTAGTCAATCTGTTTTTGGGTAATAAGTTTGGTCTTATCCATCAGGGGACCTGTAATTATTGAAGAGTGAAGATTGAAGAATGAATATTTAAGGTATTCTGTCGTTTTTTATTTTCTTGTGCTTGCCGTTTTTCTGGAAGATGCAAAAATTGCCGTTAGCTCTTCTGCCTCTTTTAACAATGGTTCAACTTTGTTAACTCTTCTCTGTTCATAATCGCAGCCGATATATTGAACCCTCACACGGATAAACCGGAATTAACGATTGATTATTGAAAATTGAATATTTAACAGCGATTTTCGCACCGATACTTGAGACATAATTTATCTTCACTGATTATCTAAATTTGTAAAGCATTTTTCTATTCCCGAGCCATGAAATTGGCGTCTTATCCAATTGGGCGGCTTTTATAATTGGATTATGAACCCTTCGGGGAAATGTCACGATGATATCGTTGTCTTCAATGACTATGTCTGCTTTCATATTGATAAATTTTCGGAAGATTGTAGAAGATCGACATTGTTCGAATCCCCTGAATTTTTGGGATAGGAAATGATAAAGTGCGTGAGCAATCATGGTCATTAAAACATCGAAGTGAACTTTTATCAAGACCGAAGAGGACAGAGCGTTAAGACTGAAAAACTTAATCGCTTCGGCTATTCCGTTTTCTATCCGCCATCTTTTGGCGTAGCGGAACACGACTGAATCCGCCGGGCTTTGAAAATCGTTAGTGATGACGATAGAAGGACGATCTCTGCCGGTTCCTTTTAGGGCAATTTGTCTGATTTTGTCTTCATAGCCAGATAGTTCGGCAATAGACTCAAAGACAAAGGGGCTTTTATACTTTCTTTTGGGGATATCTAAATGGATTTTTTTCCACTCACTGTGTGCAATCCGATCCAAAGCGGCTAAAAGCTTCTTTCCTCTTTTGCGTAACGTAATAAATTTGACACCCATTTCGTTCAGTATGTTTAAGTGCTCATAGCTAGTAAGTTTCGAGTCAAATACGAGCGTAGAAGCAAGTTTGCCATGAATTTTTTTCCAAAACTTAACAAATGTAATGATTTGTTCTGATGCCTCTGAGCGCAGAATATCTGCTTGGGCATACTGAAATAGAGTGGATTCGCAATCCTGTGCAAACAGGGTTAAGGCCCCCTTTAGTCTTTTGCCTTTTGTAGGTACCCAATGGGTTTCTAAAACCGATTCGTCCCCATAGTGGGGAACCGTATGGAAATCCAAGTTAATTGTATCGGAACGATAAGCACGGTGACGATTCATCTTGCGGACAAAGCTTTGAAGAATCCGATCAAGAATAAGGGGATCAAGCCTATAGGAGTAATCTGAGATTGGAGTACATTTAGGAAGCACGTTTAATCCTGCGAAAAGCCCCATGCCTTGATCAAAGCTCAGATCGTTTATCTGGCTAAGCCTCTCCTTACCAATGAGCTTAAGCGCCAAAAAGGAGAGAAAATACTGAAGCGGCGGAATTTGCTTTGAGCCGGGCAGACGAGCCTGGGAGACGACCTGCGGCAACCCAAGGCGTTCGATAAAAGGAGCAAACAGGAAGATGCCACCGATGCTGCACTGCGCAGTTCTGCCTTCTAATGTAGTGGGTTCAAGTATACGGGATTCTTGCGGGACTTTGGCGCCAAGAACAGTTTCGCCAATCGCCAATTTAGCTCTGCGGGGCACGGGCGGAAAACCGGCTTTTTGCAGCAGCCTGTTGATGGTACGGGGAGTAATTTCATTTCCCTCGATGGCCAAAATTTCAGCAATTCGATAAGCTGAAAGATTGTATCGGCTCCTGATTTCAAATATTCGTTCTTGGATCTCTTTGGGCACTCGCGAGCCTCGTGGCCCTGGTTTATTTGTAAATTGGAAGGCGATTTTTCCAGTTTTGAATTTTTGTTTCAAAGCATTAAAAGAAGCGGTGGTGTAACCGAACTGATCAGCAACAACACGGGCAGGCAACTTATCCACGTAAAATGCTCTTAGCGCCTCGTATTGTTTTTGCCCCGGGGATTGGGGATGGGCAAAGTATCGAAATGGATCGAATTGATTCGCCATGCATATGAAGTTATAATATGTCTCATTAATTGTCAATATAAAAAAGTTAAAAAAGCACAATATTTCGTCGTGTAATCCTCTATGGACCGCAATATGTAGAAAAATTAGGCTCTTTTTGGGGTAAGAAAGCTTTGCCATAGTTTTAAAATTAATTATCACTTTGCTTAGGGGCAATTAATAAGACATATATAGGCTTCATTTTTGGTATTATTGAGCTGCATGTGCAAACCATAACCAATTGATTGTAAATGATTTTCTACTTGAAATAGAGGATTTGACCACAAATTAATGAAGCGTAATTACACTGTGCGAAAATCGCTGTT
>CALZJV010000709.1 GCA_945787595.1 uncultured Desulfobacterales bacterium
AAAATAAAGGCCATATCTGGCTAGACTGTCCAGATAGTAATTTATATCCCCCACCCTGTCAAGCGTCAAATTGTTGGAATTAAAAAAGCACCTACGAATATTTCGTAAGTGCTTGAATTTATGGTGCCGAGGGACAGAATTTTAATCGCCTCAGGCAATCGAATGCGCCAGAGGCGCACAAGCGGCCGACACGGGGATTTTCAGACCCAATTTACAACCACTTAACCAATCAACGAATCAACCAATCAACGATATCAGAATTACAAGCAGTTGATTCTATTTAAATTTTTCATCCTATTTTTGGTTTCGTTTGGAACTATTTGGAAATATTTGACTTTGACGGGCACAATTTGGGCACAATAACATTCGCCGGAGACTCTCTCATCATACTCGCCATAGTCTAACCCTATCTCTTCTCCCATAGGATGGAAATATTTGTGGGAGCGAATTTCATGCAAAGAAAAATATATGTGTAGAAGCTATTTTAAATAGATATTATTGTAAAAAAAAAGAAATTTATCATTGCGATACCGCCCGGTCGCCCGGATTCCAGGTATGTGCCTAAGGATAAACATTCACAAAAGTAAATATTCCGAATGCGGAATTAGATAACGGGAATATTTTATTCGATCGGGTTTATCCAACGCAAAGATTGAAAGCGACTAAAATCATTATCTGTTGAATAAAGACGGGCACCATGCTCAATGGCCAGTGCAGCAAGATGAGCATCGGACGTTAAATTGGCGGCAGTCCCGAGGGGCATAAGAATTTCTTTGAAAATTGCCCAGTGCTGATGTGACGGCACAATAGTCAGTGAGAGCGGCTGTTGGAGCCAATCGTCAACCATTTCTATTGCAACATCAGGGGCTAATGGCGCCGGCATAATCCTGCCGTTGGTAACAATTCGCAGAAAGCCAAGAATGACGATCCAGGCAAAACCGAAAGGTTCATCGCTTGACAGGGAATCCTCAAGCCACTTCTTTGCTTTGGAATGATGGGGGGTGTCTTTATTGATAGCATAAATCAATAAATTGATATCTACAATTTTCATTTACGTAGCGAGAGCTTCCGTGCTATTTCTTCTGATTCCAAACGATCTGCAAGACTCAGCGCACGATCGAGGTCTGCACCGGGCGGATACCCAAGAGAATAAGCCTTGCACTTATAAGGTTTGATTTGCTTGGGTTTGTCTATATGCTCAAGACCGGCTCTGATAGCTTTATTGACGACCTCTTTGAAAGGAGATCCTGTTTTGTGGGCTTTCTCCCGTAGTTCTCTTGCCAAATCGTCATCTATGGTTAATGTTGTTCTCATACAAAGCATCATAGCATCAAATACTGAAATGTCAAGGCATCTTTTTCATAAAAAAAGTGGTGCTGATATGCCTATCAAGTCAGAGTTATAAATTATAAATTTCGAAGGAAACAAAATAAAAAAGGGAGTTACGCGAATCACATAACCCCCTTTTTTTAATGGTGCCGCGGGACAGAATCGAACTGGACATCCAGATCATGACCATCAAAGGGTGATACCATTAAATTTTTTTTTGAAAGCAGCGATCAAGAAAATCGATTTATGACGATTTTGAAAAAGCTGACCGTGGCATAATTGACAAATACCACCAATCCACAAGGGTTTCAATTTATAAATATAGTGTGTCCCTATGCTTTTCATGTTTTTGAGGAGCTGTTTCGCTATGAGGTCTTCAAGATGCTCAAAGCCGAAGGCAAAATCACTGAGGCCATAATCGAGGACATGATGAATTGGCCTCCGGCTCCGCTTCCAGCCCGCAGGGCTTACTGGCCGGAGGGTAGAGCCTACGCCTCGGAGAGCACCACAGCGGATTCAATGTGTATTGCGGCAATGCCATTTGGCCCCATAATGAAGAAGGTCTGAAAAACCTTGCCCGGTAAATCATACGAGCGTCTTTTTCACAGGAGCGCATGATCTATATCGCCGCCAGCAATTCACATGATGGGATCGCCAAAGTCAGATACGAATCGAAAGACGGAAAAGCATCCAAAGCTTTTGACGCGCAGGATTGGCTTGCGCAATTAACAACCCATATCCCGGAACCGTGGCGAGCAGATATTACGGATTTTACTCGAATAGGTCGCGTGGATTACGAAAAATGGCCGGCACCGATGATGAAGTCCCGGCATTGATTGAATCTAAGGTTTCATCCAAAGAATTCCGTAAAAACTGGGCACGTTTGATCCAGAAAGTCTATAACGTTAATCCACACCTTATGCCCATTTGAAACTCCACCCCTCGTCATTGCCAAATTCTGTTATTACAGCCGATACAACATAAAGGGTCGCTTTTAAGCTTGACACACAATCCTGGCGCTGCCATACTCGCGCTCAGAAAAAGCAAGTTCCTATATTTCGCTGCCATACTCGCGCTCAGAAAAAGCAAATTCCTATATCTAACGCAACAAGCCGCTGAAAAATTTAAATTTCCTTTAATCTCAACCTTATTGAACCCAATCTGCCATCTCTTCGTATTACCCAATAGATGACAGATTAGGACAAACAACCTTTTTTTGCGAAAAAGATAAGGCAATAATAAACCATGGAAACCTAACAAGGAGCAAGCCAGGGGAGACACCCACGCTTCCGTCCTAAGCTGATTGCCGTCTTTGCCTTCGGGATTGTTCTCGCAGTAGGCTTTGCTCTTGTTTTTGCCAAAGAAGGCGAGCGAGAGGCCGAGCAGCGCCGGGTTGTCACTGAGATCGCTGCAGGCGCGGCTGAGTCTTTGTGGCAGCAACTAAGTCGCTCCCTGTCATCAACCTTTGCCTTAGCTGCAATTATCAGGCAACACGGAAAGATTTACGACTTCCCCGCCTTGGCAGCAGAAATGATTAATACTTATGGTGGAATCAGAAATCTGCAATTACAGCCTAACGGTATTGTAAAACAGATTTACCCGTTAGCCGGAAACGAGAAGGCCATCGCCTTTTTTAAGATTTCACGCTCCATCTGCAGCCCTTGATTTTCCTTATGAAGGCGCTTGACTTCGGATTCCAGTTCGCTGCGAGAAGCTGCACCATCAGCAGGTGAATCGTTTTTCTGGCGGTACTCACGGACCCAGCGGGATACATTGGTTTGATTAACTCCCAGACGTCGTCCAACCTCGCTGCAGTTGTAACCTTGTTCAAT
>CALZJV010000710.1 GCA_945787595.1 uncultured Desulfobacterales bacterium
TTCATCCATAACGATCCCTAATGGTCTCAGACAGCATCCGCTTTCGGTGGCGATCATCCACTGCGCTATAATCATGGGTTTACGCCGAAAACTCCCCGATCCCTCAGTTAATTCGTTGAATAATAGATGATGATCCTCATTAATTTTCATCTAAGGTTGCAGGTATGAAAGAGCCGATTAAGCCGGACCCAATTTTATACATGAATGGGTCCGGCTTTTCTCAATATTTGTTACTGGTTGGCTTTTTCGAACTTACGTAGCAATTTATTGCCTTTAACAACAGCATCGTCCAGACCTTGCTGGGCGGTTGCTTTCCCGGAAAAAACGGCTTCCAGGGTATCATACATAATAGCGCGCATCTGGACAAAATTGCCGAAACGCAAACCCCTGGAATTTTCGGTGGGGCTGTTGAGGGTCATTTGTTTGAGCGCGGTTTCCATACCGGGTTTCTCTTCATATACGCCTTGGCCTTTGGTCAGGTAATACGCATTGGTTGTAATGGGTAAATACCCGGTAAACTGATGCCAATCGGCCTGGACCGCGGGAGTAGACAGATAATTGAAGAAGGTTGCCACACCTTCATATTCTTCCTTGGAATGACCGGTCAACACCCATAGGCTGGCACCACCGATGATAGTGTTTTGCGGCGCTCCGGCGGCATCCGGCCAGTGAGGAAGCATACTGGTGCGGAAGGGGAACTTGCAGGTTTTTTTAAACCCGGCGTAACCCGCCGATGATTCTGTATACATGGCCACTTCTTCGGCAGAAAATAAGGCATTTCCCTTATTGCGTCGTCCGCCGTAGACGAAGATTTTCTCATTCTGCCAATCGGCCAGGCTCTGGATATGCTTTACAAGCAAAGGGTTGTTGAAGACGAACTCTGTATCCAATCCCCCAAACCCGTTGGATTTGGTTCCGAAGGGCACATTGTGCCAGGCACTGAAATTTTCCAAATGGATCCAGGATATCCAGGCCGTTGAAAAGCCGCCCGGATAACCGGCAGCGACTAATTTTTTAGAGTATTCAGCAACTTCGGGCCAGGTTTTAGGCGGTTTGTTCGGATCGAGGCCGGCCTTTTCAAAGGCCGCAACATTATAATACAGAACCGGTGTTGAGCTGTTGAAAGGCATTGAGAGCATCTGGCCTTCAGATGTTGTGTAATATCCCGTTACAGTGGAAAGATATGCCTTTGGGCTCCATGGTTGCCCTGATTCGGCCATGACCTCATAAACCGGCTTAATGGCCCCTTTGGCAGCCATCATGGTTGCTGTTCCGACCTCAAAAACCTGCAAGATGTGCGGATGATTTTTTGAACGAAAGGCAGCTATTCCTTGTAGCATGGTGTCGGAATAGTTCCCCTTATATGTGGCCACAACCTTATATTTACTTTGCATGGAATTAAAATCGGAAACGATGGATTGAACTTTTTCCCCTAGCCGGCCTCCGTGTGCAAACCACCAGTTGACGGTGATTTGCTCGGCAAAAGCGCCGGCAGGAAAAATAACCAGAATGACGAGTGCAGCAGTTAAGATCCAATTGGACTTTTTCATGATGCCTTCCTCCTTTCTTAAATTAAGGTTTGCTATATGGTCCAGGTCCGGGACCCCGGCCTAAACTGCATACCCAAAAATCCAGCATGGTTTAAGGTTATCAAAAGAGGTCAACAGTGAATTAGAATATGATAAGAATTTTGTTAATTTTAATAGAAATTTAACAAATATGATTCCGAAGACATAGCCCTCAGTTGATAATCCTGACCGGAAGTTAAATTTATCAATTGAAAACCCTGTTGGAATCAATATACAATTCGCCAACATTGCAGCAAGGAATATTAATCAGATTGACCACCCATTAGTCAAGAAAATCCTTAAAATATTTTATTTGAGCTATAAAAATTTCAAGACAAATAACTTAGTGCTCCTATTCATAATTACGGTAACATATTAGCCGTAATATTTTTCCCCACAAGGACCTTGGGTGTTGAATGGAATCGATCTTTAATTTCTTTTTTGACAGGATTTAGAGGATTAATGGGATTTTTTATCGCCTGCGGCGAGCTGCCCTTAGGCCGAAGGCCCTTCTATCCAGATGATCCTGTAAATCCTGTCTGATATGTTTTTTTAAATAGAATCCATTCCTCTGATTTTACACAACTGTATTTATGAATCCATGTGCTAAGTTTTTCATGGAAAAGAGGTAAAATTCGATGATAATACGAAAGATTAGGAAAATTCGCCCCCTTGCCAGGATCTTGGCGGTCTCGGTAACCCTACTGATGGTCTCCTCTTGTTTTGCTACCGAAACGAGCAATCCCCTGGTAAATGCCGCGCAACCCGCCAAAAAGATTGATATCATCGGTCATCGTGGCGCCGCCGGTCTTGCGCCTGAAAACACATTAGCCGCATTTAAAAAGGCATGTGAAATAGGAGTGGATGCAATTGAGCTTGATGTTTTTTTAACTGCCGACGCTAAAATCGTCGTCCATCACGATTACGCCTTGAAACCGGAGATCGCACGCACCCCAGAAGGTGAATGGTTGAGCCGTCCTGGTCCGCCTATCAAGGAATTAACCCTCGCAAATTTAAAAACCTACGATGTCGGCCGTTTGAAGCCCGGTACACGATATTCACGTCGATATCCCGCGCAGCAACCCGTCGCCGGGGAACGTATTCCAACCCTGGGAGAAGTTATCTCACTACTTAAGGCAAATTGCGATCCGGCGACCCAACTCTGGATTGAAATCAAGACGAATGCGGAAAAGCCCGATCTCACGCCTGCCCCGGAGTCTGTCGCTGCTGCGGTGGTGCAGCTGTTGCGTGAGCAAAATTTTACCGGACGGGTCCGTATTCTTTCATTTGATTGGCGCGCCCTGGGGCATGTTCAAAAAATCGCACCGAACATGGCAACGGTCTACCTTTCCCTTGAGGGCCGGAGCTTGAACAATATTAAAGCCGGCCGACCCGGTGCTTCCCCATGGATGGCCGGCCTTGATATCGATGATTTCAGCGGTTCGATACCGCAAGCGGTTAAAGCTGCCGGCGGACGGTACTGGGCGCCTTACTATAAGCATCTTACATATGCTCTCTTGAATGAGGCCCACAAGCTGGGAATTCAGGTCTATGTCTGGACGCCGGACAAACGCAGTGAC
>CALZJV010000711.1 GCA_945787595.1 uncultured Desulfobacterales bacterium
CCCAACACTGCTGCACCAAATTCTCGGCCTAGCCAGTTTTCTGTGACCTGGCCAACAGGATCAGATTTACTATATTGGAATAAAAACAATGCCAAACAAAATCAAAGCGACCTCCGCCGGTAAACTGATTTCTCTTGATGACGGCGATGCCGATGAGATGCTTTTTTTCCAGGAAGTTTTTGGTTTCGAAGCAAAACCCCCGGGCTGGGTCCGGGAGGGCGACCGGGTGTTCTATTTTCCGGACCGGATCACGGAAGAACAGGCCATTGAAAAATTGTCCGAGACAGCCCCTGCCAGCATCTTGGAGGTCGAGGCGCCCCCTTTGCCTGAAGGAGCGGTGTCCCATCACTTTTTGACCATGCCGGACGGTTTGGAGGTAACTTGGATCCGTCATCCAAGCGCCCTGCCGCCGGCTTGTCGACCCCATTGGCGGCATCACACCCACATGTTCGTCTTGAAAAACGAGTCACTCGATTTTACGGCCTATACCTCCATTTTCGCTTATGCCCACCTGGAAGCCGCGGACACAAAATTTCGCATCTTCGGCCCCGGCGGCATCCGTTGGGTCGATTACCCCTCCGAAGAGGCGGCTATCAATGATGCCCTGGACATGTCTTTGGCGGTAGCCATGAAGATCCAGGTGGTGGGCACGCCCTGCGCAGGAAATAAGGTCGCCGTTTACGGCAATTACGAAAATGTGGGGCCAGCTTTGCGCTCTTTATTTGCCGCTTATGAGCGTATGGGCCTAATCATCACCAGTGCGGATTTGGGAATTTCCATTGATCAGTTGGAACAGTGGGCGCTGCCGGTGGCGCCAACCTGTTTGATTCCGTTGGGGGTCTATCAAAAGGGAATCCCATCGGCCCTGATTACGGCCAAGGCCGCCTTTGCCGGATTGCGTGCCATGGCTGAATGCTTGGAAGGCTCCCCAGAACTCGGTGATTTGACTGTGAGCTTGCAGGGTATCGGTGAAGTTGGATTCCGTATTGCCGAGTTGATGATCGCAGAGGGGTCCAAGATCGTCATTACGGAAGCAAATTCCGAAACACGCGCTCAGTTCAAGTATGCCAATCAAACCGCTTGCGACAGTGGACAGATTCGCTTTCTAGAAGATTTGGATGGCATCTATGATGTGGGCGCAGATATTTTCATTCCCTGTGCCCTAAGGGATATTTTAACCACTGAAAACCTGGTTCGTCTGAAATCCGCCGGCGTTAAAATGATTGGCGGTCCGGCCAATAACCTCTTTCCGGATCAGGTGTCCGGACCTTGGCAATACCATGAAGCCGGGATCCCGGTGGTGCCATATGAGGGTATTGGCGCCGGCGGGGTCACGGGGGTGGCCTACTCGATTATGACCGGTATATTCGGCAGTACCCCCTTTACTCCCGAGGAGAAAATTGCGAAGATTCGCGATTATATTACCAGGGTAATGGGATGGTCCCATAAATACGATCTGCCCGCTCAGGTAGTAAGTGATCGCATTCTATTTCGCCGCGCCTTGAGGCGCCGAATTCTGCAACAAAGTCAAGCGGACCAGATTATTGCGAAGCTGCGCCGGGCCTTTGTAAAAGGCAATGCAGAATTTGAGGGTCAACTGGTTTGCGACCTGACCAAGCGCGGCTTTTTTAATGGGGTCGGTAGGTTTGAATCCGGAGGATGGTGTTTCGTGGATACTGAAGTAGATTGAACTCCGATCTGTAACTGTCAACTTTTTTATTCGAAAGGAGAAAACAATGAAAAAAGTATTTGTGTTCGCATTAATCAGTCTTTTCGCAATGAGTATCGGGGGAGTAAACAGCGAGGCCAAAACACTGGACGAGATTAAAAATTCCGGAAAAATTGTCATCGGTGTCAAAGGAGACTATCCACCCTGGGGAATTATCAATAAAGAAAACAAATTCGAGGGTTGGGAAATCGATCTGTGTCATAAATTAGCCGAAATGATGTTTGGTGACCCCAATGCGGTGGAATTCGTGGCCGTCACCGGTGGCAATCGCATTCCGTTTCTGAATTCGGGCAAGATCGATATTATCTGGGCTACCATGGGTATTACCGAGAAGCGTAAAAAGGTGGTGGACTACACGATTCCCTATTTCCGTTCCGGTGTACAGCTGCTCACCAAAAAGGGATCCGGCATAGAAAAATTGGAAGATCTCAAGGGCAAGACGGCCATCACGATTAAGGGTACAACCGGCGCTCAAGGTCTCGCCATGCTGGTGCCGGATGCCAAACAGATTAAATTTGACAAAACCTCCGAAGGCCTTCAGGCCTTGCGGGATGACCGCGGGGTGGTCTTTGCTCAGGATGACATCCTGCTCTTTAAATTGGTTAAAGACAATCCGGACTGGACCGTCGTGGGCCGTGTGTTCAATGAGACGGATTGGGCCATCGGCCTGCGCAAAGGCGAAGACGATATTCGGGCCTATCTGAATGAGGCCCTGACCGAAATGTACAAGTCCGGCTACATGGTTGAGGCCTTGAAAGCGTGGTGGGCCGGACAAGAACTGGGCGAATACGTTCAACGCATTCATGATATGTTCAAGTAGAAATTTGCTGATCGGGTGGACCTAACCGTCCACCCGTCCAGCAAATTAATGGGAGGGTTTAATGAACCTGGATTGGCAATCCATCTACGATGTCAGGTATTATATTCTGGAAGGGTTTATCAATACGTGCCTTTTAACCGTCATCGGTATCGTATTGAGTTCTATTTTGGGCATCCTCTTTTCGCTCCTGCGCATATCGAACAACCGTGTGGTTCGGGGGATTTTAATTGCTTACATCGAGTTATGGCGAAATACGCCCATTGTAGCCCAGATCTTTTTTCTCTATTTTGCCATGCCGCTTATCGGCATCAAGGTGTCCGCGTTTGGCTGTGGCCTCATCGCATTGGTTCTGCACTTTAATGCTTACAACATAGAAGTTTTCCGTGCGGGTCTAGAAGCCGTCCCGACAGGATTGGAGGAGGCTTCAGAGGCCTTGGCGTTTACATATATCCAACGCTTAAAACTTGTATATATCCCCTTGGCATTTCGACTCAGTCTACCCGCCTTGGTAAATAATTATGTGTCCCTGCTTAAAAATACAGCCCTGGTGTCCGTTATCGGGGTGGTGGAGCTTACTTTCGTGGCCCAGGACGTCA
>CALZJV010000712.1 GCA_945787595.1 uncultured Desulfobacterales bacterium
AAAAACAACAGATTCAAAACTGCAAAGTTTCTTTTCCGATCAGACTGGCCGCTGTTCAGGCCAGAGGTGGCGCTTGTATGAAACTTCATCATTTAGCTAGGGCCCCGTATGAGACTCTGCGAGGCCGAACAGCGAATTTTAGCATATCGAATGACGAATGACGATTGTCGAATTGTGGATGTCGCTTCGCTCTGCTCTTTTAAATAATAAAATGGAAAGAATTCCTTAATTCGTCACTCGTCACTCGTTGCTCGTTATTCGTTATTCGTTTTTTTAGAGTTTCTTTTTCGATTAGACCGGCCGTTTTTTTGGCCGGCGGCTGGGCTGACACCTGAAACCTAAAACCGAAACTCAATCGAGATCACTCTATGAGTATCTGAACGGTAATACATTACTACCAGAAAAGGCAGCAAGTTATGCTCAACGTCAACAACATCGAAGTCATTTATGACGATGTAATCCTGGTCCTCAAAGGCCTTTCGCTGGAGGTCAAAGAGGGACAGATCGTAGCGCTTTTAGGCGCCAACGGCGCTGGAAAAACCACTACCCTGAAGGCCATCTCGGGAATATTGAAAGTCGAGGAAGGGGAGGTTACCGGCGGGGCTATTGAATTCTTAGGTCACCGGATTAATGGCATGGAGCCCGAAAAAATTGTTCGTATGGGTATCTTCCAGGTCATGGAGGGCCGCTGTGTCTTTGAAAATCTAACCGTCTATGAAAATCTGATAGCAGCCACCCGGACCCGCAAAAATCGCAGCGATATCAGGGAGCGTTTCGATATGGTCATGCATTATTTTCCCCCGCTGAAACCCCTGCGCCATCGACTGGCCGGGTACTTATCGGGCGGCGAGCAGCAGATGCTGGTGATCGGCCGAGCCCTGATGGCGCAAACGCGATTGATGATGTTGGATGAGCCTTCTCTCGGTTTAAGCCCGATCTTAGTGGCGGAAATTTTTACTATTTTAAAACGTCTAAACCAGGAACAGAAAATCACGATGTTGCTGGTGGAGCAAAATGCCCATCTGGCCCTTTCCATCGCCGAGCATGGTTATGTGATGGAAAATGGTAAGATCGTACTGGATGATACGGTTGACAAACTTAAAGAAAACGAAGATATTAAGATGTTCTATCTAGGTTTAACCGAGATGGGTACCAAGCGTAGCTATCGGGACGCAAAATTTTATAAACGGCGCAAACGCTGGTTGACGTGATTAAAACAAAGGAGAAGTAAAATGCCTAAAGTTGGAATACTGGGTTGTGACGTCACAACACAGGAGATGGACTGCGTGATGATCGGTTGTTTTGGGAATTTGCGTGGCAGACAGGGAACGTTTGAACAATATACGGAGGATGATCCGCCGGAGCTGGTAGGCATCATCAGTTGCGGTGGATGCCCCACGGCTTTCGGTACGGACCGTATCTGGCAGAAAGTCAAAGCACTCAAGGATTACGGCATCGAGGCGCTGCATCTGACCTCCTGCCTGGTCCAGGTCTGCCCGTTTACAAAAGAATTTGTGGCAACTATCCGTAAGGAATATCCGGATATTAAAATTGTGGAAGGTACCCATCCGTTCCATGACCTGCAGGCATTTAAAAACGGTATCCAAGAACTAACCTCCCAGCGGGCGGTCACTCCCCAGAAAATGAATGATATCGTATTCAAACGTATCAAAGTTCACACGGATGAAGACCTATAGAGAATGGCGAATGACGAGTGACGAATAACGAAATTAAGTCTGTATTCATCCGTGAAAATCTGCGTAAATCCGTGTCCTAATTTTCTGTGTCTAAAATTCCGTTTTCAGCATCCGATTTATTTCTTCCGGGAATGCCATACAGACGCTTTCACCGAACAGGCGGCCCAGGGCGGCCACATCGGGGGTGCCCAGAGCCGGATTAAAATAAATTCGCGGTGAGAAGATCAGGTGAAAGCGTGCGTGATCATCCTTTTGTGAACCCGCGAAAAAGCTCATGTTAAAGTTGTATATTCCCATTCGGTCATAGGCGGCCATTAATTTCGTGAGGCCCGTTGCCAGATCATTCAAATCTTTTTCGGTCAGCTCTAAGGTGGATCTAACGCCATCTACTACGGCTGCCACGTCGCCGGCGGCGCCCAGCGGGGCAAAAACGCTAAGCCATGCCGTGCGACCGATTTCTCCAAGAAAACGATCGCAATTTTCTTTTTCGACCTGCACCAGGTCATCCCAATAGTTTTTTCCTGTTCTGCCCATGTAGCTTTTGGCGGCTTCAAGTTCTTCCCGCAACCGATTCGGCGCAAAGGAACTTGCGAATACCTGCAGATGAGGATGAACGATGGAACTTCCAGAAGCCGGCATATAATTCCAGCTCACCAGGTGGTATACCGATTCGGGA
Source organism: uncultured Desulfobacterales bacterium (assembly GCA_945787595.1). The sequence continues at coordinate 2,374 of CALZJV010000712.1, forward strand.
TGATTCATTGCCTGCAGGTGACGGAAGTAATTCAGCGCCAGTTGAAATCCATCGGCAATTTGAAGCGGGTCAATGTCAATCATGGGAATATAGTGACGACTGCCCAAAGTGGCCACTGCACCCAGTCTGTCGTAAGGTGCGATATTGGGGAATAATATTTTATCGTCTAACCTCATACGACCTTCGGGCACGATTTCAGGTGGGAAGCAGGGGGTGACTTTCATCACCTTATCCGGGCAAAAAGGGCACCAATTCTCGGTACCGGCAATCAATTTTTCAATATCTGGTTTTTTCCACTTGAGTTCTCTGAAATGGCAGATGCGCGATGTTTTGCCGGTGAGGGGGTCTTTGCGGATTTCATTCGGGATATCCTTGCGGGCCATGTCATTGTTCGGATCGAGCAGGACAGTTTCTCGGGCAATCGTTTCAAATTTCATAGGTTCTCTCCCGGTGGTCGGTCAATGAGTTGAATTGTTGATAAGTTGATTAGCTACCAGGGAGCTTATTAACCCCAGTGTTGCATAAACAACATGGCAAAGGTTCGCTAATGGTCTGTTATTATAACCAATATCATAGTGAAGACACAATTCTCTGGATACCTCAAATAGTGAATTCATCCGACTCCGCTCTTCGAGCTACGACGGGACAAGAAGGATGGGGTCGATTTTACCATGTTGTTTACCCTACGGGAAAGCCGGAGGACTTCAGATCCTGTGTTGTCAAGGGATCGAGGTAACCGACTACAACTTCACC
>CALZJV010000713.1 GCA_945787595.1 uncultured Desulfobacterales bacterium
GATTAGGTAAATTATAGTCATAATTTCAGAAGGTTACGATTGTTGAAACATGAAGTGTCCAATTATTTTGCAAATATGGGATAAATCCATATTTACAACTACTTAACCAATCAACTAATCAACCAATCAACGATATCTGTACTCGTTGTAACAGCCTCCTATTCCTTCAATCGTGAAATAAAAAACCAGGCACCCATAATGCCGATGGCCATGCCGCCGGCAACATCCGAGGGGTAGTGGGCACTGACAAACACGCGCGATATGGCGATCATAAAGGCATAAATTAGCGGCAGAAAACGGCAGCCGGCATATGTCGATTGTTTTAGCAAAAAATATAGAAATATACCGGAAACAAAGGCATCCGTCGCGTGTCCCGAGGGAAAGGCGTTGTAGCGGAAATTTAATGAGAAAAATGTAAAATCAGCACCGTGACCGGGCCGGGCCCGGCCGAGGACAATCTTTAAAATTCTGACCACCGCAAACGAAACAATAAGCTGGGCTTTGAGGTAGGCCAGACACAGTCCGCTAAGTTTGCGGTTTTTCCTGATAAACGAATATACCAATAAGGCCGCAAATGTGGCATAAAAAATATACAAGCCCCAATTGGTAATCAGTTTGGCGATAAAGTAATAATCGGGCGGTATAAGGTCGCGCGCAGTAAGCCAGAGCCGGGTGTCGAAAATAAACAGGATGACAAACAGCGCCAACACAATTGGAATAAAAATCAATAGTTTCTTTTTCATCGCAGCGTTGTTATTCCCATCGGTGCCGCAACCTAAAAGGATCCGAATTTCAGTATCCCTTAATTCTTGCCCACTCCACTGAGGCTTTGGAAAAAATATCACACCGTTCATTTTTTGTACAGGCAATAACTGATGACTCAAGAGAAACGTCAAAGCCAACGCTAGCTGAGTCAAATAGAAGCGATTTGCCTTCCCGAATACGGCACTAAAATCCCAAATCACAATACTCAAATTATTTACCCTGTTAAATGATTGTTGCTAGCGTGGACCAATTGATTATCGAGGTTACATTCGTTACCTTTACCGCAAAATTCAAAGTGCCTATTTAACAGGGCAGGCAATATCAAAATTACAAATTCCAATGATCAAAACATTACAGTCACGTATTGGAAGTTTCGCATTATTCTATCTGTTTTGAATTTCGGTCATTGGTAGTTGCCCTTCGACTTGGCTCAGGGTGGTGAGCCCTTCGACTTTGCTCAGGACCGTGAGCCTGTCGAACGGCTTGTCGAACCATTTGAGATTTGCTTTTTGATGCTTGGTACTTTCATGATTTTCATAAGCGAGTAACTCTATTTATTCCAAGCAATTATCAATTTAGATGACGTGATTCTGGCTCCGATTCGCCCCAGGATATCATCATCCATCTCCCATGCGAGCTATAACTGAAATATTCTTGACTAAACTGCATCAATCATACATTATTTCTGAAAAGCCCACCTTCAGGATCAAATACCAGGACCAAGAAAGGAATTCTTTCGATTTTTAAAAAGGAAGGAGCGACACACGGTGCAGCGCCTGGGCTGAGCGAGCGACATCCACAAATATTCAATTTGCAATCTTCAATTTTTAAGAGATACTCATGAATTTAGAACCGGTCATCGGACTTGAAGTCCACGCCCAACTAAAAACCAATACCAAAATTTTTTGCGCCTGTTCAACAGCCTTCGGTGCAGCGCCCAACACGCACGTCTGCCCGGTATGTCTTGGGATGCCGGGGGTGCTGCCGGTGCTCAACAAAAAAGTTGTGGAATACACCCTGCGTATGGCCCTGGCCACAAATTGCCGAATTTCCCGCCAAAGCCGATTTGCACGTAAAAACTACTTTTATCCCGACCTGCCCAAAGGATACCAGATATCCCAGTATGAGTTGCCGATTGCAGAGCACGGGTTCGTCGATGTTGAAGTCAAGGACAGCCTTCATCGCATTGGCATCACCCGTATCCACATGGAGGAAGATGCCGGCAAACTGAGTCATGACCCCCACCGACCCATCAGCAGGGTGGATTTCAACCGCACCGGGGTCCCTCTGATTGAAATCGTCAGCGAACCGGACCTTCGCAGCCCTGAAGAGGCTGGCGCCTATCTCAGGCAGCTTCGATCCATCGTACGCTACCTGGCTATCTGCGACGGTAATTTGGAGGAAGGAAGTTTCAGGTGCGATGCCAATGTGTCGATCCGTCCGCAAGGTTCGCAAACCCTCGGCATCCGCACGGAGCTCAAAAATTTAAACTCCTTCAAGCATGTCGAAAAGTCACTGCAATATGAAATCAGCCGCCAGAAGGAGGTCCTGCTGGACGGCGGACAGATCATTCAGCAAACGCGGCTCTGGGACCCGCACAAAAACAAAACCACTTCCATGCGCGGCAAAGAAGAAGCCCATGATTACCGCTACTTTCCGGACCCCGACCTGCTTCCCCTGGTGATCGACGACGATTGGATCCAGCGCATTAAAGAGAGCCTGCCGGAGCTCCCGGATGAAAAAAAGAAGCGCTTTATGAATCAATACGATCTTCCTTCATACGATGCCGAACTGTTGACATCCGATCGCGAGATGGCGCAATTTTTTGAAACCTGCGTGGGCCTATTTCACCATCCCAAGCAGGTCAGCAACTGGGTGATGGGCGCCCTGCTGGGACTTTTAAACTCCCTGGGCAAATCCATTGACGCATCACCGGTGAGCCCCGAAAATCTGGCCCGGCTTCTGGCACTGGTTGATAACGGCCTGATTAGCGGTAAGATCGCCAAGACCGTCTTGGACGAGATGGGCCAAACGGGCAAATCGGCCGAACAGATCGTTGCGGAAAAGGGCCTGGTTCAAATCACCGATACAGATGCACTGGAGGATCTGGTTTCAAATATAATCTCCCAACATCCCAAGGAAGTCGAGGCCTATAAAAACGGCAAAACCAAATTATTAGGGTTTTTCGTCGGCCAGGTCATGAGAGAAACGCAGGGAAAGGCCAACCCAAAGTTGGTCAATGAGATATTGAAACGGATCCTGGGATAAGTTTGGTTCGTGAGCTAGTTTTCATATTGCACCTCTTAATAATCTGAGTGATCATGGCTCAATAAAATTAAATATTTTCAGTTTCTTGT
>CALZJV010000714.1 GCA_945787595.1 uncultured Desulfobacterales bacterium
GAATCTTATTGGTGGAATATTCATCCAGAACGACGTGCTGCCTGACAAGATCGCCCACTTCGGGATAACCCCGGTCGGCCAAAAATTGACTGCCGCTAAGGGCATGATCCTCCCCGGTGTCAAAACTTCTGGTCTTGGTGATGTCGTGCAGCAGGGCGGCGGACCGGATCATTTTGGCGTTGAGGTGGGTGTGCTGACCGACGAGATGGTCTGTAAGGTAGGTAGCCACCCGGCAAACCTGCATTGAATGGACCACGATGTGATCCATCATCCTCATGTCGCACATTAATCTGAAACACTCTGTTTTAGAAGGAATTTGCATCTAAACCAGTTCCGAAATATCAAACACCATAAACGCCATATTTACGAACCGTCGCAGCAGCTGCCCTCACATTTTCAGGCGGTGTCGTGGCGCCAAGATTGCACAGCAAAAGGGCAAATCGACCGTTCTCCCCACCGGCTTCAATGTAATGCCTTATGCGCCCGGCAATTTCAGCGGGTGTTCCGGCAGCCAGAAAAGCAGCGCCGACGCCAAGCAGCAGGGGCAAACCGTGTTTTTCGGCATACTGCTTATACAGCTTGGGGCTGAGTTTTGCGACATCGGGATCCTGCCCTTCGACAAACCCCGGACATACCTGTCTTTTAAGATCGAGCATTTCTTCCGGATTCTTCAGATAACTTTCCCCGACCCAGTTTGGTACGTAGACTTGCGGGCCGCATGATTCACGTAAACGCAGGATATAGGGAATGATCCATTCTTTTAAAATATCCGGATTTACAATGGGAAGTGAACCGGCGGCATCATCACCGGAGATACTCCTGGCATTGGGAAACTCCTTTTTCAATCGTAGAATCCAGGGAACCAGAAGCTCCTCGACAATTCGATCAAAAAGGTCTCGTGCAAAAGCGGGATCGGTCAGCATGTCCATGATAAGTTGCTCGAACCCCCTGATGTTGGCTGCCAGGCTGAAAGGCGCACAGAATCTTAATGTAATTTCCGTCTCACCACCGATCAGTTTACGAAATAATCGGTTCATCTCAATGACATGGGCAAAGCGGCCCTGGGTTTCAAAATCCGGGGTACGAATTTTTTTCAAATCATCCCGGTCACGAATCAAGGGTCGGGTCCGATCTACGTCCGGCATATCGGTTTCGCTGTATTTCATTTCCTGTCCGATAGCTTCGGCCTCGATATTGTAAACATCATAGTCGAGAACCGGAACATCGATGCCGTATTTTTCCTGAATCACCAATGTGCCGCTGACCAGCAAGTCAGCATTGGTATAAAACTGTTTCGCTGCCGCCCCGATTTCTTTCATCGCAAACTCGTGCATCTGGGCGCATATGGGCACCCGGTCCGGAACCCCGTTCATGGCAGTTTCGAATCTTCGGGCGCCATTTTGAAATTTTGAAAAATCTTTTTCAGACAATATCGACCCTCTCATCGTAAATTGTTATTAAGGCTTGTTTCCATGTCTCCCAAGGGTTATTATAAATCAAATTCCGCACATGACTATATTCCTCGAATACCACCCACTTTAGTGGAAAGAGTTTGAGGCTGTCAGACCTCGGGATTTATGGCTCTATAGGGGATTTCAGACACAAATAAAAGCGGAAATTGTTTTGTCTCTGTCTCTGAATAGGATCTATACAAAATATCCGGTCATATTCATAGGTTTAAATGCCTGCGATTTGCTAGATTGTCAATCCATGCATCAAGATCGAAAGATCGGCAATTCGCCCGAACACATGACCAAAAAAAATGAAAACACTCAGCGATCCAAATCCGCAAATCCGCCCGGTCATCCTCCCGGAAGGCTATAGCGGCAAAATCCTCTTGGTGTCTGTAGCCGGTGAAATGATCGATAAAACGGTCATCCTGCGCTCTGGAGATCTCTGGCACAGGGAAATTCTGCGCAATACCGAAAATGAAATCCGTGGCCTTGGCGTTGTCAACGTCCAAGTTCACCAAATAGGAGGCGCCCTGCTTCGTTTCGAGCCTGACGGGGCAGTTATTATTTACGGCAGCAGCCACGAATATGGTGTCTGCGACAAAGAATACGCAGCAACGCTTGTGCGAGATGCGTTTCCGGGAAGGCGGGTGGCAGTGAGAGATTAATTGAGAGCTCGCTCTGCAAAGCGGGAAGTCTCAAACTTCCATATGAACCTTTAAATTTAATTTGTGATAACAGAGCGTCTGAATCGACGCATACCGTCCAGCCAGCGATCGTAGTCCGAATTTTTACGTGCCATGTAAAGGCGCACCCTTTCGTGCGGCAAAATCAAAAAGGTTTCTTCTGCCAGGCCGGCGATGACACTGTCAGCCACTTCTTCCGGGGTTAAAATGCCGTCCACGGCTTGGGGGCCGCCACCTTTAAGATCACCGATCATTTGCGTCGCCACGGCTTGAGGACAAATCACTGAAACCTTAATACCGTCATCTCCGTGAGTAATCGCCAGTGATTCGGCAAAGCCAATGGCCGCATGTTTGGTCGTTGAATATGAAGCAGACCCGATCTGGTTCAGCAAGCCGGCGGCAGACACGGTGTTGAGCAGATAACCTTCCCCCCGGGCGATCATCCCCGGCAGCACTGCTCTGGCCGCATAAACATGGGCCATCACATTAATCTCCCAGGCTTTCTGCCATTTTTCATTGGGACAGCTAGTGGCTTTCCAGTCCGGTTTGTCTTTGAATGCCACCCCGGCGTTGGAGCAAAATAAATCGATGGGGCCGTGCTGTTTCTCTGTCTCCTTCACCACCCGGACAACGTCGGCTTCATCGGAAACATCAGCCGGCAGTGCCGTTGCGCCGATTTCATCCGCTACTAGACGTGCTCCCTCAGCGTCAATGTCCACCACCGCAATACCACGAGCACCTTCGTGCTTAAAACGCCGACAAAGTGCGGCGCCGATCCCATTGCCGCCGCCTGTCACCAAAATCACCTTATCCTTGACCTGCATTGATTTGCCTCGCGACTGGGGTGGCACATAAAAAGGAAGGATTGTCATTACATAACCATCAGTGTTTCTATGTGACCATAACCTGTTTGAGAATTTCGATGCTGTCGATAACCTTGCCGGCGCCCATTGCGACGGTTGACAGCGGATCCTCGGATATT
>CALZJV010000715.1 GCA_945787595.1 uncultured Desulfobacterales bacterium
GAGGGGGCGATCCATGGATTCATACATCCGACCCCATGGGATACAAAAGATATTACCGCAAGAATTCAAAAAAATATGTCAATCTATGGTCTACCCAACGATATCTTGCCGCCTCACAGTACCCCGCTGATTATCCATCATGCTTCGGCGCTAGGAGATTGGATACGTGAAATTGAACAAAAAGAGGGGCTCTGGTTTAAAAGATACGGTTCGATTATTGGCTGGTGGGAGACACCCCAGCATTGTGGTTGACCCGTCGACCAAAGCTGGGTGTAGTTCACGGTTGTTGGTTAAGGGTAGTCATTCATTCCTTAACACTGTTATTCAAGGATTAGGTTTCAGGTTTCAGGTTTCAGGTGTCAGCGTCGCCGCCGGCCAAAAAAACGGCCGGTCTAATCGAAAGAGCAACTTTGGCCTTGCGGAGTATTTCAAAAAGCGAAACCGACCGTCGAAACTCTGCGGTTCGATATTCGATATTCTGCGGTTCACTGTTCCGCCTCGCGGTATCTCATACAAGGCCATACTCACATAGTGAAGTGTCATACGAGCAAGGAACGTGAGAGCTGAAACCTGACACCTGAACACTGACACCTGAAACCCGGAAAGCTTGAGCTAAATCAACAAAAATCTTGATTTACACCCACCAAAGCCAAGTGAAAAGTATACCTTGCTGCTGCCTCAATTAGCTGAAATTTGGTGGGCAATGCCCACCCTACGCGAAAGAATATATGCAACGTTTTGGTATAGTCCATTCCGGCCACAATTCCGCTCAACTATGTTCCGTTACAATTTTTAAATCGCCTTCAATGAGGAATCGTTTTTTTGGTAATTTTTCGATTGATCTCCCCAACGTCTGAAGAGATCGTGCTCAAGACCCATAAAGTCGAAAATTTTTCCGATGGTTTGGTCAATGATATCATCAATAGTTCTGGGCATGTGGTAAAAGGAGGGCACCGGCGGCAGGATGTGCGCGCCCATATCGGCCGCCATGGTCATCAATCGCAGGTGCCCTTTGTGCAAAGGGGTTTCCCTGACCACCAGGACCAGTTTGCGCTTTTCCTTGAGTGAAACGTCCGCCGCTCTGACCAGCAGGTTTTCCGTATAGGAGTTTGCAATACCTGAAAGCGTCTTGATAGTGCACGGCACAACGACCATGCCTTCGGTCAGGAAAGAACCACTGGAGGGTCCTGCCGCCACATTCTTATGGTCGTAAACACAATCGGCCATATCGGCCACCTCATTGGCCTGGTATGCGGTTTCAATCTCGATATTGAGCTTTCCTGCTTCGGATATGATCAAATGGGTTTCGTAGTCAGTTTCTTTCAAACATTCCAGCATTCTGATTCCATAGGTTACGCCGCTGGCACCGGCGATTCCGATAACGATTCTTTTGGGCATGGAGCACCTATAATTCCTTTTGGATTTTAATTTAACTTAATGCCTGGTGCAATGCATCCACCACGGCACGGGCAAACTCAGGGGTATTAATGTCAGCATCAACTTCGATGATGTTTATATCGTCATCCAAGGATTTCTTTAATGCATCAATAAAAGCCTTATCAGATACCGGCTCATAAAGGGCACCGCCCTCCACACTAAGCGAGGAAAAACCTTTGGTCGGCACAATAAATTTTATCAGCTTCTTGTTTTTGCTTTGGTTTAATTTATTTGCGACTTCTTTGGCGATGGTTTGCATCTCTTCGACACTTGTTCTGGCCTGCACCCGAATGGCATCCTGAAGCAGGAGTTTCCTTGCGGCCAGGTTCCTCGATGTCCAGAGGGGATCTTTGTCATCACGTCGCTGAATGGGACCGCAGCTGATCATATCAAAACCGCAGGGGGTAAGGATATAGGGCTTGTCCTGGCGAATACCGGCCTCCAGCCGACCCGGTCCGGCGGTTCGGTTACCGCCCAACAGATATTCGCTGAAACCGGCCGGCACCATGTCGATGAACGCCTCAAAAAGTCCCTGGCCGACTAGGTCCATGGCGGCCTTCTCCCCGATGCCGGTTGCATGAAAGGAGATGATACTAAAATCCTTTTCCAGCATTTCTCTAACATAGTGGGCTCCCTTATCACAAAAACCAAATTCTGTCAGTGCGATTGAACGTTTTTCCTCCTGCGGGGCAGGCGCTTCCGTCTCCACCATTCCGCAAATGGCACCGGCACCATTGACCATTAATCGTCGTACCAGCGGGTTTAGACCAACGGTGTCCACCACGCTGTGCATGACCGTCACATCTCTGACACCAAAAAATTCGGCAAGCTTCTTGGCATAAGCGGGCATGGCGGCAACGCTCGAGATCAATAGCTTGGGTACGCCAAAAGGCAGCAACTTCATTGCCGAAAGGGAAATGAACGTCCCGGTCATGCCCCCGACGGCAATGATGCCCTCCAATTCGCCGGCATGATGATGTTCCTGCAAGGTTTTACCCAGCCCATCTGCCATCATCGTGGTTGCCTTGTCCCTCTCCTTAACCAACATTTGCCGAACTTTTTCAATGGTCGTTCCACCGGCCTTGGCCAGAGTATGGCAATCAATGTCCGGTTTCAGCGAGGATTCAATTGCCCCGGTGCCGATACTGATATCAATGAGCACGGACCTGTGCCCGCGTTTTTCAATATGATCCTTAATGAGCTGCAGCCCTTCTTCTCTTTCATCAAGCATGCCTACAACCGCTATCGCCATTTTTTATCTCCTGAAATTTGGATCCCGCCCAAGTTGTACAAAATTTAGCAATCTGCCTTATTTTTTTTGGACTGCCTGGCTTTTACACTGGCCCTGAATTTGTCCCAGAAATCCTTGTCCGTATCCCTCCAGGCCGTTCCCCATCTTTTTTCGAAATAAGAAGACGGCAGTCTGTCCTGCCAGGCGTTCCACGGGTTTTGCCCCTTTTGCCTGGCGACCAACGCATCGATCAGATAATCGGCGATATCGCTGATTTCTTCTTTGGGGATATAAGCGTAGGCGCCTTCTTTTATGGTTCTCACCAGATTTTCGGCATTAAATGCATGGGCTGTCAGCATAACGGCCGGAATATCTCTTTTGTTGGCAATATCCAGCAGGCCGTAACCGTCAACACCCATGATATCCAAAATAGCGATATGGAAATCCTG
>CALZJV010000716.1 GCA_945787595.1 uncultured Desulfobacterales bacterium
GGTGATCTTGAGGACACCGAAAGCCTCCGTCGCCTGGTTCACGGTGCGGATGCCGTGATACACTGTGCCGGTGCGGTTCGCGGTGCCACGAGGGCACAATTTAATCGTGTCAATGTCGATGGTATGGCACGCTTGGTAAAATTGGCGGTCGATCAAGAACCGACGCCATCCTTTTTATCAATCTCGTCACTGGCGGCCAGGGAACCGCATCTGTCTCCTTACGCTGCCAGTAAGCGAGAAGGGGAAAAGGTGCTGGTTGAAAAATCTGATAAATTGGACTGGACTGTTTTTCGACCGTCTGCCATATATGGACCGGGAGATCGGGAGTTGATGCCGGTATTTAACTGGATGAAAAAAGGTATTGCTCCGATACTCGGTTCCGGCAATGGCCGCTTTTCCCTGCTGTATGTGGAGGATCTGGTGGATGCGATCATGCAATGGCTGGAACGCAAAAGCAATCCCGGCTGCACCTATGAACTGCATGATGGACAGCCCGGAGGCTATTCGTGGCACGATGTTATCAACACGGTTGCACACCTGAGGCAAGGCAAATCGGTGGTTGCCATAAGGATACCACTGGTGGTGGCAAAGCTGTTTTCAATCCTCAATCTAATAACCGCCCGAGCTACAGGTTATGCACCCATGCTGACCCCCGGAAAAGTCCGGGAACTACAGCATTTCAATTGGGTTTGTGACAATACGGCATTGAACACCGCCACCGGCTGGACCCCAAAAATATTACTGGCGCAGGGTCTGCAACGCACTTTACAATGGAACGGCGCCGCGGGCAATCATCATCAAACATAACAAAGAAAGGGAAGATACAGGGAATGCAAGTTTACGAGGATATTATTGAGGAGCTTTACAAAATCCTGCAGCCGTTTATCCCTCAAGGCCTGAAAATCGGAGAAGAAACGGATATGCTGGCCGATTTGGGCCTTGATTCGTTGAAAGTAATGAAAATTGTGGAATCGGTGGAAGACAGTTTGGACATTTCGATTCCTTTGAATATACTTCCGGATGTACGCACCGTTAAGGATTTTGCTTTACAAATTCAAAAACTGATCGGAGATGGATCATGAGGAGCATTTTTGACAAATTCCAACAATTGGCCGCAACCCGTCAGGAGCTTGAAAAAAGTTGCGATACATTTTTTAATATCGTCATGGAAGAAATCATATCGGGAACCGAGGCTGTTATAAACGGTCGCCCCACGATTTTGGCCGGCAGCAATAACTATCTGGGACTCTCATTTGATTCCGACTGTATCGATGCTGCCTGCGAGGCCGCCCATAAAGAAGGCACCGGCACAACCGGATCAAGGATGGCCAATGGAACATTTTCAGGCCACGTCGCACTGGAACAGGAACTTGCTGAATTTTTCAACCTTCAAAACGCCATCGTTTTTTCAACCGGTTATGTCGCCAATCTGGCCATGCTGTCCACCCTGGTTGGACCCGCTGAAATCATCCTGTTGGATGCCGATTGCCATGCCAGCATATATGACGGCTGCCGTCTGGGAAGCGCCGAAGTGCATCGTTTTCGACACAACGACTTGAAAGATCTGGAAAAGCGGCTGCGACGCCTTGAAAAACGCCAGACCAATGTTTTGATTGTTGTAGAAGGTCTTTACAGCATGCTGGGAGACCGTGCGCCCCTGACGGACATCGTCGCCGTCAAGGAAAAATACGGGGCGTATTTGCTGGTGGACGAAGCCCACTCCATGGGTGTCCTGGGAGCCAATGGGCGAGGACTGGCCGAGGAGACCGGAGTGGGAGATGGTGTTGATTTTATCGTCGGCACGTTTAGTAAAAGTCTGGGTGCCATAGGCGGTTTTTGCGTCAGCAATCATCCCGAACTCAGCCTTGTGCGCTATGCGAGTCGGCCTTATGTATTCACGGCTTCTTCGTCGCCCTCAGTTATCGCCTCCACCCGGGTGGCTTTAAAAATTATGCAAAAAAGATCCGAACTGCGTCAGCGACTCTGGAACAATGCCAACACGCTGTATAAAAAATTACAGGATTTGGGCTTCTCGGTGGGACCGGAGCCAAGTCCTATTGTTGCCGTGAAACTGGAAGACAAAGCCGAGGCCTTTGCTCTCTGGGGTGGCCTGTTGGAGCACGGCGTATATGTCAATCTGGTCTTACCGCCGGCCACACCGGATGGTAACTGCCTGCTGCGCAGCAGTGTCAGTGCCGGACATACGCCGGAACAGATGGAGCGGATATGCCAGGCATTTACGGCCGTGAGGGAATTAACTGCGGTGCCTCAAGCAGTTTGAGAAGATAGGATTAATGATTGAATAATGAAAATTGTCGATTGAATATACAATGGTTCAGACACAACCGGAAATAATTGAACTCTGACCTGGCCCACAGGGCCAGGATTTCTATGTTGCACTAATAACTGTATCACCGGAATTAGTAAAGATCCGGGTCCAGAGGGCCCGGCTTTGGTTCACCCCGGCTTCCGGCTCGTAGAGCCTAAGAGCCTACAGCTCGGAGAGAGGGGTGATATGGGTCTTTGCAAAGCACAATCACGGTGGGTGCGCTGATTTTTGCCGGCATAGTGGAGGGTTTTGGACTATCTGCGCTGGTACCGTTGCTTACGATCGTCATCGGCGGCAAAGAATCAATGCCGGCCACCGGAGTATCTCATTCAACCTCCAGCTTAGAGCAAATCGTAAAAGAAATATTTGGGGCAGTGGGGCTGACTCCCACCATCGGTACGCTGCTAATCGTTTTCGTCGCCAGCGTGGTTTTAAAATCCGCTCTGGTCCTGGTAGCCAATAAACGGATCGGTTACACGGTCGCCCGGATTGCCACCGATTTGCGTCTTGACTTAATTCGCGCCCTGTTTCGCACCCGCTGGGAATACTTCATTCAACAGCCGATCGGCCGCTTTACCAATGCGATGGCAACCGAGGCCAAGCGGGCATCAAAAGCGTATCTTTCCATGATTTCCATCATTGCAGCCGTGGTCAATGCGATTGTGTATGCGGTCATCGTTCTGATGGTGTCCTGGCAGGCAACCCTGGCTGCAATTGGCGCCGGTTTCGTGATTTTATACATGTTCAAATTTCTCATTACCAAAGCCAGGCAAGCCGGAAACCGGCAAACAATATTATTGCAGTCCCTGATGGCCCTTATGACCGACAGTTTACTCATGATCAAGCCGCTGAAAACCATGGCACGAGAAAATCTGACCGACGCGGTACTGAGAAAAAAAACCAGGGCTCTAAAAAAAGCATTGAAAAAACAAGTTTTCGCCAGCCAAGCCCTGTCTGCCTTTCAGGAACCGGTATCGGTGGCTTTTCTGACATTGGGTCTATATATAGCGCTGGTGTACTGGAAATTTCCGGTGGCCAATGTGTTCATGGTAATGTTTCTGCTGTCAAAATTAATAAAAAAACTGGAAAAAACCCAAAAATTGTACCAGTCTATGGTAATGGTGGAGAGTGCCTTCTGGTCCTTGAAAGATAAAACCCAGGCAGCGCAACAGGCGCAAGAATTATTGACCGGTACGTATGAACCGGCTCTGACCCGGAGCATTCGGCTGGAAAGCGTCAGTTTCGGTTATGACGAATCCTTGATCCTGGAAAATGTCTCCATAAGGTTTCCGGTGGGTTCCTTTACGGCCATTGTGGGTCCATCAGGAGTCGGCAAAACGACGGTGGTCGACCTGGTGACCGGGCTATTGCGACCGCGGCAAGGTCAAATCTGTATTGATGACGTTTCCTTGGAAAAAGTTGACGTGAAAAAATGGCGGCGAATGATCGGCTATGTTCCCCAGGAAACCCTGCTGCTGCATGACTCCATATTAATGAACGTAGCCTTGGGGGATAAGGACCTTGCGGCCAAAGATGTAGAAGATGCGCTACAGGCTGCCGGTGCCTGGGAATTCATCTCCAATCAACCGCAAGGCATTCACACGGTGGTCGGTGAACGCGGCCATAAACTTTCAGGTGGCCAGCGGCAACGCATTGCGATTGCGCGCGCCCTGGTCCACAAGCCGAAGCTGCTGATTCTGGATGAAGCCACCACTGCCCTCGACCCGGTAAACGAAGCGGCCATTTGTGAAACCCTGCGAAAACTTAGCGGAAAAATTACAATTTTGGCGATTTCCCACCAACCAGCCTTGATGAAGGTGGCGGATCAGGCCTATCGTTTGCAGAACAAAACAGTGGTTGCAATTGAAGACCCCTTGGAGGCCAGTTTGCGGTGGCAGGAAATCGATGCCGAACCCGCCGGTAAGTCCTGGATAAGATCTGGAACGGGAGAAGTGATTTAATTGAAAGACCTCCTTGCTAAAATTCGCCTGGTCGCCTTTGACTTTGACGGTGTGTTCACCGATAACATGGTGTACGTCCTGGAGAATGGCACCGAGGCCGTGCGTTGTTTTCGAAGTGATGGCCTCGGCCTGCAGAAACTGGAGAAGCTGGGAATTGAAACCGTTATCATCTCCACCGAGGCCAACCCGGTGGTCTCGGCCCGAGCGCACAAACTGAAGATCCGCTGTGTACAGGACTGTCGGGACAAACGCGCCGCTCTGGAAAGCATTGCGAAGGAGTCAGGCATTTCACTGGCCGAGGTCGCTTTCGTGGGCAATGACATCAACGACCTGCCCTGTCTTACATGCGTTGCCCTGCCCATTGTGGTTCAGGATGCACATCAGGATGTCGTTCCGACCGCACTTTATCAGACGAAAAACCCAGGCGGACATGGTGCTGTGAGGGAGATTTGCGATCTGTTCGAACGCGTTCTGGCCAAAAAAAATTTGAATATTGAAAAATAAACATTTAATTGTCATTCCCGCGCAGCCGGGAATCCAGATAAGTGGGGAAATTCTCCTTTTTACGAAACCATCAATCTTCAATTTTCAATTGTTGGAAGATGCTTAAGATATTCAAATACAAATTTTTACTATAACAATTCCAAGAAATCACGACCAAGACCATAGGGAGGAAAAAAAATGCGCAAACTTTCATTAGATGGCAAAGTCATTCAAGATAATAGTGATTGCTACACCATTGCCGAGATAGGGCACAACCACCAGGGCAAACTCGAAACGGCCAAGGAGATGTTTCGGGTGGCCAAAGAGTGTGGCGCCGACGCGGTAAAATTGCAAAAAAGAGACAATCGGAGCCTATTTACCAAAGCCGGATATACCAAGCCTTACGACAATCCCAACAGTTATGGTGAAACTTACGGCGAGCATCGGGAGTATTTAGAATTCGGCTGGATAGAATATAAAGAACTCATGGACTACGCCGAGGAGATTGGGATCACCCTGTTTGCCACCGCCTTTGATTTTATCAGCTCCGATTTTCTGGAAAAACTCGACATGCCTTTTTATAAAATGGCATCCGGCGAACTGAAAAACATCCCGTTGCTCACCCACGTCGCCGAATTTCAAAAACCGATGATTATCAGCACCGGCGGGGGGACCATGGAAGATGTCAACCGGGCCTATGATGCGCAATGCACGGCAGGCTATCCGGCAGAATTCGACGAGCTTAATCTGAATGTGATTACAACCTTCCGCGAGCGATTTCCCAACTGCACTATAGGTCTGTCATCCCATGATAACGGCATTGCCATGGCAGTAGCGGCTTACATGCTGGGTGCCAGGGTGATCGAGAAGCACTTTACCTTAAACCACACCTGGAAAGGCACGGATCATGCTTTTTCGCTGGAGCCTATCGGTTTTCGCAAGTTGGTCAGGGACCTGCAACGCACAAGAGTCGCGATGGGTGATGGCGTCAAGCGTGTCTATGACAGCGAGGTTAACCCGATCACCAAGATGGGCAAAAAACTGGTCGCCGCACGCGATCTGCCGGCAGGCCATATGATACGGCGCGAAGACATTGCCATCAAGTCTCCGGGTGATGGTCTGCAGCCATACGAGATCGATAAAGTCATCGGTCGGGTAACCCGAGCAGCGATGACAGAAGATGATGACATCACCTACGAGGCATTAAACGGCTCCGAGAATCTGGCAGAGGCGGTATCGTGAAAAGCATTTTCAGCTTAGAGAATGAAATTGCCGTCGTAACGGGTGCCTTGGGCAAGTTGGGTCCGATCTGGATTGAAGCTTTGCTTGACGCAGGCGCATCGGTTTTCGCTCTTGATTTGGCTGGTTCAGAGGTTTCAGAGGAATTTGGTAAGCTGCAATTACAGTATGATGAAACCCGCTTGCAACTGAGTCGTTCCGACGTCAGGAATCGCCAATCGCTGGAAGCCATGTGTAAAAATTGTATTGCCGCTTCCGGGGTGCCCACCATTCTGGTGAACAATGCCGGGATCGACCGTCCCCCTGCCAATTCCTCCAAGGGATATCGTCTGGAAGAGATACCGCTGGAGGAAAACCGCGAGATATTTGAGGTCAATACCCTAGGTCTTTTCCAGGTAACCCAGGTCTTTGGTGCCCGGATGGTCGGTGCCGGTCGGGGATCCATTATCAATATTGGATCACTGTATGCCGGCGTTTCGCCCGATGAGCGCTTTTACGATCACATCCCGGGGGACCCGCCCTTTCTCAAGCCGCCGGCTTATGGTGCTTCCAAAGCTGCGGTGGTCAATCTGACCCGGTATTTGGCCACGCTTTGGGCGCCCCATGGCGTGCGGGTGAATGCACTGTCACCCGGCGGTGTGTTGGGCGGTCAGGACGAAGAATTCAAACGCAAATTTTGCCATCGTGTCCCCATGGGAAGAATGGCTACCGCTGAGGATCTTCGCGGCCCGCTGCTTTTTCTGGCCTCCAGGGCATCATCTTATGTAACAGGTACTGAACTTATGGTAGACGGAGGGTTTACGGCATGGTAAATTCGTTTATTGGTTGAATGGTTGATTTGTTATTGGTTATTAGATCTAAATGATCGCATCCTTCCTATAAACCTAAGAGAGATGAAATATAAAATTCGATTAACTTCCTGTTAAACGATTTCCCAATAACGAATAACTAATAACTTCAAATTGAATTTAACTCAATCGGGGAAAAATTGTCTTGTATTGAGTGGAACAAATAATGAATCTAACTAATATCCCTGACACAATTCCCAACTGGATCAACGGTGAGGAGTGTGCTGCAGTTTCGGGGCAAACTTTTGATAAGTTATCGCCGCACAGCGGCCAGAAGCTGTGTCAAGTTGTCCGCTCCAATGAAGACGATGTAAAAATAGCCATCCAGGCTGCCAGAAAAGCTCAGGCAGCCTGGGCGGATATTACGCCTGTCCAGCGCGGTGACATGCTTCACGATATCACTCTGGCCATGCGCAATAACCGGGAGGAAATCGCGACCATTGTGGCAGCGGAAACCGGCATGTCTTTTAAGGCAGCGCTGGGTGAGACCGGTGGTGCCATCGCCGAGGGGGAATTTATGGCAGGTGAAGGCCGTCGTTTTTACGGTCGTACCACCACCAGTGCGGTGCCCAACAAATATGCCATGACGGTCCGGCAGCCGCTGGGTGTCGCCGGATTGATCATTGCCGCCAACACACCGATTGCCAATGTGGCCTGGAAGGTTTTTCCGGCTTTGGTTTGCGGCAATGCGGCCGTATTGAAAGCCGCAGAAGATACACCGGCCACTGCCTGGTATTTCGCCCGGATAGCACACGAAGTCGGCCTGCCGTCGGGGGTTCTGAATATTATCCAGGGGCAAGGTGCAGAGGCCGGCGCTCCTCTGGTCGCCAACCCGGACGTGGATGTTATCAGTTTTACCGGATCCACCGCAGTGGGGCGCCAAATCGCATCAATTGCCGGCGAGCGGTTGGCCAAAGTGTCGCTCGAGTTGGGCGGCAAGAATCCGTTGATCGTCTGTGATGATGCCGATTTGGATGCAGCTGCCAAATGGGTAATGCTGTCTGCTTTCAGCAATGCCGGGCAGCGCTGTGCGTCGGGCAGTCGCATAATTATCTTTGATACGGTTTACGATCAGTTCCGCGACATGTTGATCGATCGCACCAGTCCGCTTAAAGTCGGACCAGGTGATGATGATGATCTGGGACCGGTAATCAATGAAAAGCAGCTCGCTAACATGCTTGGTGCCATTCAGGCGTCTCAACAGAGAGGGGCTGTCGTTCTAACCGGTGGGTATCGCCTTACCGATGACTCACATGCCGGTGGTTTTTATATGGCACCGACCTTGATTGAAAACGCCGATCCCAAAGATGATATTTCTACCATCGAGCTGTTCGGTCCCATAACCTG
>CALZJV010000717.1 GCA_945787595.1 uncultured Desulfobacterales bacterium
ACACAACGACACTGGATGTGCCCGGCCTGCAGCTGCGCATCGGTTGCGTCCAGGGCCTGCTCCAGGAGGGTCTTGAGATTGGTGCTTTGTAATACATACTTGGGAACCCGGGCCAGATCCAGGAGATCCTCCACCAGGGCATTGATCCGGTTCAGTTCCCGCGGAACTGTTCGCTGAAATTTTTCGAGAAACCCGGGTTTTTCTATTTTTTGAGGCAGCAGTTGGACAAATGTTTTGATTGAAGACAACGGATTCCTGATTTCGTGGGCCATTCCGGCGGCCAGTGTCCCCAGGCCCGCTAAGCGTTCGGCCTGTCGCATGGACGCTTCCAATTTTTTTAGCGTGGTGATATCGTGCAAGTTCAGAATAATCTCCTGGGGTCGATCGTTACGATCCCGCAGTATGCTGGAACTGATCAGTATGCTGCGACCATCGTTTTCTCCCGACAATTGGATTTCCCGTGGGTTTCGATCACCGGGGTGTTCAAGGACTTGCTGTAAATAGTCATTCAGCGTCGGATAACTTATAAACGTATGCGACGCCTGGTGGCCTTTAACCGGGCGGTCATCGGAAATATCCAGCAACAGGCCTGCGGCCGGATTCATCGTGGATATTTTTCCGGACATGTCCAGGGTGAGCAGGCCGTCGCTCATGGTAGTCAGCAGTTTTTCAGTATAGCGCTGCAATCGTTTTATTTCCAGCAGCTGGTTTTCGAGCTGCTCACGGTGAGCGATAATTTCCCGGATCATCACATCAAAATTTGATGCCAGTACTTGGACTTCATCGCCGGTGCGGACCCGAATTTCCTGGCTCAGATTTCCGCGGGCGGCTTCCTGGGTAGCGTGAACCAGGTTGTCCAAAGGTTTGGTGATTCGGCCGGCGGCCCATGTGGATACCAGAATCCCAAAGACCAGGGCGATAAAACCGATGATCAGGAGGACCCATTTTATCTGACGTATCTGCAGGTACATCGGAGCAAGGGACAGTCGCACCCGAACAATGCCCCAGCGCGCACCGGTCCCCGGAGGAAATACCGGAACCGCGATATCCAGTCCCGGTTGTTTATCCGCTTTCAAAGAGACGGTCTGAATTATAGGCTGTTGTGAGGTGAGGATTTTGCGGCTGATGTTATCGTCTAAAAAGGTGTTTTGCAATTCCGGTCTATCGCTGAATCCTGCAACCTTACCTTCCTTGTCATGAAATATAACACTAACGATATCAGGATCCTGTGCCGCACGATTCGCTGTTCGTTCAAGTGCCACGTAATTGTAAGTCAGTAGGTCGGAAATGGAAGTGGCGGCCAGGCTCTGGGCAATGGCCAGACCCCGTCCCTCCAGCTGGCGGCGGATCGTTCGACTTTGAAGAAAATCAATCACCAGGGCCAGCGTGCTCAGCAAAAAGACCAGCAGGCATGAGGTCATGATGATAAAGCGATACCGCAGCGGAATAAATCTGGGCTCTTTCCAGGTAAGTTTCATCGGCGTATTTCCGAGCATAAAATAATAACTTCAGAAAATTATCGGTGGGATTTACCCTTTAACCAAATGCGATGCAGGGGCCTGGTGTGGGCTCCCAGGGCACTGATCTTGACACCTTGTACTTCGGGTTGATATACGCGGTCAATGCTCAGATAAAACAATGGAATGATGGGGTAGGTTTGCAGAATTCGCTTTTCGATTTGCTGATACATTTCCGCGCGCTGCACCGGGTCGACGATCCCGCCCAGCATTTGATCGATCTGGTCGTTACGAAATCCGGTGAAATTTGCGGGGGAGTCGGAAGCAAACAAAGGAAATAAAAAGTTGTCCGGGTCCGGCATATCGGCGATCCAGACATAGCGGTAGATCTGCACGGCATCTGATTTGATATATCGCTCAAATTCCCCCCAGTCGGTAATAAATTTGATATCCACCTGTAACCCGAGCTGCTGCCAGCGGTTGCGAACATAGTCCAGTTCTTTGCGGGCAGAGGCGGACTGGGACGCGGAAACAATTTCGATCCGCCGGGCGGCTCCCCTATCGTCTTGCAGGGCCTGATCCATATGCTTGCGGGCCACAGTCATATCATGGGACAACAGTTCTTCCAAGTTTTTTTGCGCGGGCATACCTGGCGGCAGTATGGACCGCGCCGGTTCGAACTGACCGTCGTAAACTTCTTGGACTAGATTATCCAGATCGATGGCCTTGGACAGTGCTTTGCGAAGCGCAGCATTTTTCAAGACGGGGTGATCGCTTCGGATCCCGTAAAATTGCAGGCCAAGGGAAGGTCGATGAAACCACTGATAGTCTTGTCCTTCTGAGAGTGCCTGACGAATATTACCGTACACCGGCATTTCTTCCAGCCCACCGGTTCGAAAATCTGATAATGCACGGTCAATTTGTACGCCTGGATAAATTCGGTACAGGATCTTATCTAGATAGGCATCACCGGCATAGTAATTGGCAAAACGATCGAGTTGAATCGAATCATCGGTCGTCCACGAGACAAATCGAAACGGGCCGCTGCCCACCGGAGAGCGGCCGAATTTTTTTTCATTATTTTCTACTTCCGATTTTGGCACAATGGCGGCCTGGTACATTCCCAAGGCGGTTAAAAAAGGGACATGCGGTTCAATCAGCGTCACCGTAAATTCATGATCGTTGATGCGCGTTAGCCCCCGGATCCCATCGCTTTGCTGGTCGCGATATGCGCCGGCGCCCTCGATTTTGAGCAGTTGGGGCAATATGGCCGGTGGTGGATTTACGCGTAGAAGCCGGCGAATGGAAAATATCGCGTCTTCCGCAGTGACCGGATGGCCGTTGTGAAAGCGGGCATTAGATCGAAGAAAAAATCGATAGGTTCTACCACCGTTTTCGACCTGCCAGCTCTCAGCTAGGGCCGGCAATACGGTGAGGTAAGGGCCGAATTGAACCAGACCTTCAAAGAGCTGGCGCACAACCGGAGCTCCATACAGATCCTGCAGGTATACCGGATCCAGCGTACTGGGATTATTCATCAGTGGATAGCGATAGACACCACCACGCTGAACAGCGTCCTGTTGCTGGGCTTTTTTGTTCTCCGATGCGTCTTCAGCATCTTCTTGCTGGCTGCAACCGGCAAGCAGCAGTATCACACACATGCTGCTCACAAGCCGCAGGGATGCACGTATCAATTGTGTTTTCTTCGCTGCCCATGGCATCGTTTTAATCATCTTAATCGGGGTGGGTCGATAAACCGGTTTGGTTCGATGCATTCGATCATAAGTTACATAATCTAAATTTCTATTGAAATCAAGAACCTTTCAATGGATGTTCGACCCGCAGCGCCGGAAATACGCTCCGATTCCGGTTCCCATGACACGCCGTCGGCACGGTCACAGCGATACCCAAAAAAAAACACAGGTCACTGGACCTGTGTTTTTTTTCGTTTCGCAATAAAACGAGATGGTCGAATCTATGATTAGGTACCGCCGCCACCAATAGCCAGAACCGGCAAGGCATAGGTTGCAATGATGGTGCCGATGACGAATAATTGAATCGCTAACTTTTTCATATTTCCTCCTTCTGTTTAGACGGTTGTGGGTTTGGATGCAGACAACACAAAAGCATACGTGGCTGTAGTTTTGTATAGTTTTGTAGTTTTCCATAAAGCAAGGTGTATGCCAGCCTATGCAGATTTTCTTATATGACTATAAATAATTGAAATTTATAGGAATTATATTTTAATCGCCTGTTGAGTGTTTCACGCAGACCAGACAGGTGCGCACATTCCGATATGCACTTGTATACAAATGTATTATGAAATCCGGGCTTGGTACTAACATCGGCCACGGCCTATTCGTAGGTTGGGTTGAGCATCCCGATAACTTTTGTTGGGTTTCGTTCCTCAACCCAACCTACTTGCCAGCCATCTTTGTGCTATCGGCGCAACCCAACAAAATGGCCGAAGATAGAACTATCCCCCGAAATCCTATTACCATAAGTATATATCGCATGTGCACATTTTTCTGGTTGGTGCACATAAATTTGTGCAAAAATAAGGCCGGTTGTGATAAGAAGAGATGAAGCACGCTGGATTTCATTCTGAGAAAGGAGTCAGTAGGTGACAAATCAAACGGCAAACCATTCCCGCATCCTCATTGTGGACGATGATGAAGGTACGCGAGAGGCGCTGGAAGCAATTCTCGAAGATGAGTATGATGTCGCCAGTGCGGCCGACGGCCAGGCCGCACTGGACAAATTGAACCGGGAAGCCTTTGATCTGGTGCTTCTCGATTTGATTATGCCGGGCATGGACGGGATTGAAACACTCAAACGAATCAAGGCTTATGATAAACACATTGATGTCATCATGGTATCGGCCACCGATCGGGCCCGTGAGGCGACTGCTGCCATCACGTCGGGTGCCTATGATTACATTACCAAACCTTATGACGCCGATGCCATACTCACCGCCATCGAAAGGGCTTTACAAAAAAGATCGCTTGAGCAAGAAGTACGCTATCTGCGCTCCGAGGTGGCGCTCAGGTTCGATGAAACCAGAATTATCGGTGAATCGCGGCCTATGAAGGCGGTTTTCTCCTTGATTAATAAGGTGGCGGGCACATCCAGTAATGTTTTGATCACCGGTGAAACAGGAACCGGCAAGGAACTGGCGGCCCGCGCAATTCACAACCAAAGCCCGCGTGTTTCAAAGCCGTTTGTTCATTTACCGGTGCATACAGCCGGAATATCGGCAAGTTTGAATTCGCCAACAGCGGCAGTGTGTTTCTGGATGAGATATCAAACCTGAAGCTGGAATTGCAAGCCAAGCTTTTGAGGTTTCTCCAGGAGAGGGATTTCACCCGCATCGGCGGCCATCGATCCATCAAAGTGGATGTCAGGATGATTACGGCTACCAACATATCGTTAAAGCAGATGGTGCAGGAAAACCGTTTTCGGGAAGATCTCTATTTTCGACTGAATGTCATCCCGATCAAGCTGCCGCCCTTGCGTAATCGCCGGGGAGATATCCCCCTTCTGGCAAATTTTTTTCTGGACAAATTTAATCTCAAACTCAACCAGAAAATTGAAGGCATTACGCAGGAAGCTATGGCCATTCTGGAAACCTATCATTGGCCCGGCAATATTCGCGAGCTGGAAAACCTCATCGAAAGACTCGTGGTGCTCAGATCCAACGAACGTTGGATAGATGTAAAGGATCTGCCCTTTGATTTGCTGTATCATGAAGACGCCATGAAAGCCGGCCAACGGGTCGAAAAAGGGCTCCTGCAGGCGCGTCGACTATTCGAGCGGCAGTATATTCTGCGTGCTCTGAAAATCTGCAAGTATAATCAGGCGAAAACGGCCCGGATGCTCAGGATTCATCGCAACACGTTGATACAAAAAATGAAGGCGCTGGATATTAACAGCCGGTCTGAAAATAATTCCAGCACCTAGACTTTCTTTTCAATCTATTTTCAAAAACGGACCGGATGCACGCGATTATGTGCACCTTTGTCCCGGGATCCTTTCTCCAATCCTGTCTGTCTTAAAAAAAAATCCATAATTTCAACTATATATACAATGGCATAACAATTGCTTGGCTTATAAGCGGATTAGTGCCATCTGGGTTAAGGGATCGCACGACGGGCCTTAACGCTGAGCCCACCGATTCGGAATATCCCGTGGCGTTTGTTTTGCA
>CALZJV010000718.1 GCA_945787595.1 uncultured Desulfobacterales bacterium
GGTGGGGTTGATCTCGAAAGAGGCCTTGCAATCCATCCAGTTGTAAGCGCCGCATAGCCCGGTACGTTCGGGGCTGACCGTGCACACGTGATTGGGGGCAAAGGACTGACACAGGGTGCAGGAATAATAAGTTTCCACATCCTCATCGGTCATATTCTCGACCCGCTCATCACGCAACTTGTATTCGCCTCTGGCCCGTTTGGTCAATTTATCCACATCTTTTTTCTGGGTGTAGAGGGTCACCTGAACCTTGTCGACGATCTTTTGGAAATCCTGGTGGAATTTGGCATGCAGCACGGTTCCGATATCTTTGAGGGTAAAACCCTTATCGATGGCGGCTTTGCTGATGCGAACCCAGGAGATATCGCGCTGGCCGATATGCATAATTCCCTGGATATAGTTGATTAAATGGTGAATCTGTCGTTCGATGATCGGCTCGAAATCCGTTTGGAATTCGCGGCCGGCAATTTGAACATAAATACCCAGGGGAAACGTTCCGCCTTCTTTGACATCCGCGATATCGGGACCGACGATGTCAACTTTGCCGTCTTCGATCTCGTTCATTTCGGCCATTTTGACCAGTTCGGTACACTGGGTCTTGCCGCCGCCCGTCTGGGCATAAAGGTCGGCGCCTCTGACCCGCTCACCTTCGTAAGCCGGCCCGAAAGATAAGGGAATGTCGATGGTGGATACGGTCACTTTAAGCCCCCTGACTTCGACGGATTTCTGAACGATTTCATCATGGGGTACATTGGCGACCACGTGCTCGTAGGTGCAGATTCCGGTGGGCAGTACCTCGGGGATGTCGGTGTCGGCCAGGGTCGGAAACCCCCAGTTTACACAACCCGCGGCAGCACCGGCCCAATCGGTGCCCACATCGCCCAGCGCATTGACAAAGGCGAAGATGCGGTTTTTGTTGTAGAGAAGCATTTTTTTGTAGTCGCCGGGCTGAACGTTTCCAAAGGCCATGGCTGCTCTGTTGGCAAAACCCAGGGCGAAAATAGCCGAAGAAATATCCGGTCCGAACGGCACGATGCGGGTATTCCAGCCGATCTGAACGCCGGCGTCAATCAATTGCTGGGTAACCGAGGTGTTGTTCTGGTTGGCCGCCAAAGGCGGCAAAACCGGGTGCGGTGCCGTCGACAAACTCAACCCCCCTTTTACGAAAAACGGTATCGTCCGCGGCCCCGAGCCAGATTTTGCCGGCCGCCAAATCGGGCTCCTCGGAATGCAGATAAAAATCCGGCTGGTTGAGATAGCGCAAGGCCTCTCGGATCTCAAAACAGAATAAGGTGGACATACCCGCATCCAGCAACGGGCCCAGATAGGGCAGATGGTTCATGCCTTTGACATGGGGCGGCAAAAGTTTACGAGCGACGTCCAAGGGTTTTTTAATGTCCTCAAGGGTTTCAACCTTGATTCCCAACAATGAATAGATTACTGGCAGGTAATACGCCGTGTTGGGAAACTGGACCTTGGTATCGGCGTCATAGGTATCCAGCGCTCTTTGATATTCTCCTTCCACCTGTGAAACAACATTATAGCCACCCTGGATGGCGGCAAATGCAACTAATTTAGACATATGTTCCTCCTTCGTGGAGACTAATGATTCATTGAATATTTTCGAATGAATAATGAATAATTAAGGTTCGCCTTCGGCGGATCCATTAAAAAAAACTTCCATTAATATGTCGGAGCGAAGCGACTTCCATAATTCTTCAATTTTCAATCGTCATTTGTCATTATTGTTTTATCTAGACCTCAAGTGCCTGACGACTTGCCATATCCATCAAGACCCGTTCTCTGGCCTTGTCGATGCCCAGCGCTTTGCGTTTCTTGTCGATGTGGGCGATAATGGCATGGGCATGCTTGATCGGATCGGTGTACATTCCCCACATGCCGCCGTAAAGTTTTTCCATCTCTTTGAACAGATAATCCTGAAATACAGGGGCGCCCGTGGTTTGTAGAATACCGCCAAAGACGGTGTACACTCCTGAGCTGACAAAATACTGACCGATGGCAATTGCCTTTTCACTCATCCATTCCGGTGCACTGCCGGCCGCCGGCAAATCCGAGATATCATTGCCGAGACCGCCTGCTTTCACCATTTCAGTCAGGGCCAGCAAAATGCGGCTGTTATCCACGCAGGAGCCCAAATGCAGCACCGGCGGAATTCCC
Organism: uncultured Desulfobacterales bacterium; assembly: GCA_945787595.1. The sequence continues at coordinate 2,179 of CALZJV010000718.1, forward strand.
ACAGTTTCGCACACTTCGGCCAGGCCAGGTCCGCAGTAAACCGCGGCGGTTTCCGGCGTCAACAGTCCTTCCGAAGCACATGCAATGGCATTGCAGCCGGTGGTCAAGACAACGACGTCGTTTTTGATCAATTCTTTAATCAGGGTGATGCATTCATTGTTGTGCTGGGACCGGGCATTGTTGCATCCCACGACGCCGGCGCCGCCTCTGATGCGGCCATTAATAATGTTGTCATTTAAAGTGTAATAAGAACCGCGAAAGGTGCCGCCCAAGTGGTATTTAATGGACTCTACGCCGAAACCGGCAATCTGGGTGGCTTTCTGCTTCGGGATCATCACCTCCGCGCCGCGGTTCTGGAAATTGTCGATAGCCATCTTGAGAATCCGTTTGGCGTCTTCCATGGCATGGTGTTCGTCAAACTCGATGTGGATGACGTTTCCCTGCTCCATCCTGGCAATGGGATGGGTGGTGATCAGTTTGGTGTGGAAGCATTTGGCCACGTTGGCCAGATTCTGAAAAACACACTGAACGTCCACCACCATGGCATCACAGGCACCGGTGACGATCACCAGCTCCTGCTGGAGAAAATTGCCGGCCGGCGGTACGCCGTGGCGCTGCAATATCTCATTGGCCGTGCAGCAAATTCCGCCCAATTGAATCCCCTTGGCCCCCTTGGATTTGGCGTAGTCGATCATATCCTGGGACTGGGAGGCCGCCACAATCATTTCCGAAAGCACCGGCTCATGGCCGTGAACAATCACGTTGACATGATCCTCTTTCATGATGCCGATATTCGCCTCGCTCTGGAGGGGGGAAGGGGTGCCGAACATCACATCCTGAAGATCGGTGGCCAGCATGGAACCGCCCCAGCCGTCCGCCAGCGCCGCACGGGTGCATTGCTTAATAAGGTTTTTATAATCCTGATCGACCCCCATGTGGGTGCGATGCATGATTTCGACAACCTCCCGATCGATATTGCGAGGCAAAACGCCGGTTTTTTTCCATTTTTCATACAAGGGCTTCGGTGCCCGTTTCAGATATTCAAGAGTGCCTTCGGCCTTGCCCCACTCGGCGAGCGCTTTTTCGGCAAACTCAAGGGCGATTTCATCGATATCACGGTCAACTTCCTCACCATCCACCTCTACGGTGGTGGCCACATCCAGGGTGTGGGCAATCGCGAGCAGTTTACCAGGATCTTTAATCCGGTAATCTTCGGTTTCCTTACGCGCAACCGATAAGAAGACTTCGGCCACCGCGCGTCCGTGATCGGAGTGGGCTGCCACGCCGGCGGCTACCATGCGGGCAAAGTTACGTGCCGCTATGGTGTTGGCGGTGGCGCCGCATAAACCTTTACGGGTGTCTTCGCCTTCAATGCCGCCTTTGGGCAGCGGCAGACGACAGGGACCCATAGCGCAGTTTTTGCAGCAAATCCCCTGAATACCAATATTGCAGGGTTTCATCTTCACCGCCCTGTCAAAAACCGTTTCAACGCCCAGATCCTGAGCGCGCCTGATCATCTGCTGGCTGGCGACATCAATCGTCGCAGCGACGGGATCGGCAAGTTTGGGTGCCTTTTCTACTTTGGCCTTTATTTTGTCATTAGCTTCTACCATACGAGGTTCCTCCCCACATTTTCTAAAAAAAGATTGTAAAGATTGGGTGCCATTCACCCGTCAAATCTATTACCGGCTGCGGCGATGGATCCAGTCCAGATTCTCCAGCAGCTTGTCCACCATTGGTTTTTGGTCTGTCGACGGTTTCATTGCCGGTTTGGCGGCCTTCGCGGCCTTCTTGGCTGCCGGCTGGGCGGGTTCGGCGGCTTTACGTTCGGCTATCCGCGCTTCCCGTTCCTGC
>CALZJV010000719.1 GCA_945787595.1 uncultured Desulfobacterales bacterium
TTCAAGATCGATGCCTTTGAGAGCCTGCACATCGATCTTTCCAAGTTTAAACGTTTTGGTTACGTTTGTAACGCGAACGACATTACCCGCTTCTGCCATTATCTCTTCCTTCGTCGTTTCACTCCGCATAGCGCAGGTGCATAGTGCATGGAGCATAGCGCATAGAGTTTTCAATTTTATCTGTGCTTTGCTCTATTCATTTCCCAGCTTTCAGCTCTTTTCGTTTTCACCTGCATAGCATCCCAGCATCTTCCCGCTGCCCTGTGCACCATGCCCTGTGCCCTGTGCCCTATGCCCTGTCATTGCTCCACCCGCATCGCTTCTACCGGCTGCATTCGGGCGGCAACAAGGGCCGGATAAAAGACCCCCAGCAGACTGAGCAGACAGCCCACAGTCATGGCAATAAAAATAGAACCAGCCAGACTTGCCCAGGAAACAGCGTTTAGGGCCACCGCGCCGAAGCGCAACCATCCGTTAAACAAGGAAAAGACAGCGCCAACTAGGGCACCCATTCCGGCACCTACCAAACCCTGAATTCCGGCTTCGAGGATAAATAACCGCAGAATGAATCGGTCCAATGCGCCCAGGCATTTCATGGTGCCGATTTCACGAAACCGTTCCGTCACCGCCATCAGCTGGGCATTGACAATTCCCACGACACACACCAAAAGGGACAGGATCACAAGCCATCTCTGCTTGGGACTGCTCCCCACGGTAGTATCTTTGGGCCCGAGGTCATAGCCGGATTGAATCAGCACCTGGCGAAGCCCAGGATCCTGTTTAGCCAGCATGCCATTGGCAACATCATTGCTGACACCGACGAAACTCAAAAAAGAAACAGCCAGCACCAGGGTCATAGTGGTAATGACGGAACGAAAAAAACGGACTTTAATGCTTTTTAGAGAAATTTCCACGGATTTAATGAAAGGAAGGCGGACCTGTCGCTGCACTTGACCGGTTTCTTTTTTAGATTCTGGTAGAATGGGCGTATCCGCCAAGATCAGATCCTCATTGTCACTTAAAGTGATCGGTTCCAGGTTCCAGGTTCAAAGGTTTTAAGATGCTGATATCCGTAATTTTATACACCATTGTTTGGCTTGGCCTCTTTCACCCATCGGGTGAAACATGGAATACGGCCTGATTAATGCGTAATACTATTGCTAAAGACCAGTTAAGGCACTTTAACCGGGAACCTTGAACGTTGAACCGCTCAACCTAGGTATCATAAACCTGAGATCAGCTGAAAATAGAGAAGTCGCATAGCGGTTCCCGCTTTTGTGATAAAAGAAAGGGGGTGCAAAAACCTTACATTTGGTATCAAAAAAATCTCTAACATAATTGGATGAGGTTGTAAATGAGAATGGTTCCTAAGTGATTTATTTTTTCCGGATCAGATAGACACCGTCGCGAATACTCAGCATGACCTTTTCAACCCGATTCTCCCGGTTGACTTTTTCATTGAAGGCGGCGATGGCTCTGGCATTTTCGTTGGAAATTTTTTTCTTGAAAATTTTATTGCGCCAAAACACATTATCTACAAAAATAATCCCACCAGGGTGTAAAATTCGCAAGGCTTCATCAAAATAACGGCTGTAAGAAGGTTTATCCGCATCAATAAAGATGAAATCTTCGCCGCTGTCCGGGATTGCCCCCAGGGTTTGAAGTGCAGGTCCCAATTTCAGTTTTATCTTTTTACCGTAAGGACTTTTTTTAAAATACCGAAGCGCGATGTCGGCATACGCCTTGCTGTTTTCGCAGGTCGTCAAAATACCGTCTTCCGGCAATGCCTCCGCCATAACCAAAGCGGAAAACCCGGTAAAAGTGCCGACTTCCACGACGCGTTTGGTGTTTGAAATTTTAATGAGCATCTGCAGCATTTTGCCTTCGACTTTACCGATGCTCCACCGAGAGAGTCCGGTAATTGATTCGGTTTCCGCCAAAAGATCTTCAAGCAGATGTGAAAGATCGTCGGTGTGAGCATCCACATAGCGCTCAATGATTTCAGCCATGTCTACTGCCATGTAGAACTCCAGGATATGTTAAACATAGGTTGAGCGGTTCAGCCTGCCCTGGCCTCCGGCTCGTAGCCTACGCCTCGGAGAGTGCGACCTATGATACCATGTTACGGCTCGTGTCAGGTTCCCAAATATTAATCTAACTAATTGATCAACCTAAAGTCAGGTCTGGGCCAGGGGGTTCAACGTTCCGGGTTGCAAAAACCCAGACAGTTTGTATCAAAAGGATCGTGTCTTCATCCGGTTATAAATCCGTTTCGTTCAATGGCGTATGACGGGTATGCCAGATTTTGATTAATACGGTGAGCGTATCCATTGGTTCCAACCTTTGAACCCTGAACTTGGAACCGCTTATTAACCATTTCCACGATACTGACTCAATCAACTTAAATGTAAATGTATGCAACTGCTAGTTTGGTGTCAAGCTCGAAAAAAAGAAGTGACGACGGTCTTGACACCCTAATAAAATTTGCAATAGGCTAGGGGTATGGGGAAAAATAACCCTCTACCCAAAAACAGGGACGCAGTCTCCACCGCTCCCGATCATGTTCAAATACAAACCATCACGGGATGTAATGCCCGGTGCATTTTCTGCCCCAATGGCAAAACCCGACGCAAGATTCCCAGAGGCCGCCGCATGGGATGGGATCTGTATCGCGCAATTGTAGATCAATGTATAGAGCTAGGGATACGGCGCTATTCGGTTTATCTAATGAACGAACCTATGCTGGATCGCGAACTCGCCGAGCGAGTCGCATACGTCAGCGCCCGCATTAAAAAGCCGCAGTACGTCAAGGCTACCAGCCATGGCGGACTCCTCACAGAGCGCATGGCAAAAGGTCTACTCGATTCAGGACTTGACAAACTCAAAATCTCGGTTCAAAGCCTCAATGCGGACGCTTACTGGAACATCATGGGTCTGCCGCTCGCTAAAACCCTGAAAAACATTGATCATTTTCTGGAGCTGAAAAAAAAGGGCGGTTACAAATTACCGCGGCTTGAAATCGTTATGGTCGATTCCATTCAGACCCACGATGAGATCCCCCGCATACGCCGATACTGGCAG
>CALZJV010000720.1 GCA_945787595.1 uncultured Desulfobacterales bacterium
GAGGTATGCATCATCGTTGCACAGCGCGAAAATTTGAACCATTCCGGGCATATCACCGCTGTGGCTCCGGAACATGATGGATTCAGTGCCGCCCGGAACACTGCAGGGGAAGTATCGCGACCGCTGGAATCACAGGCAGGCCTTACGAACCAATGCTTTTTTGTCAAACCCGCCCGCTGGTGGCTGAGCACTAATTTTGGCAATCACGGCTTTTGGCGGCATATTTAAGAAACAGTTCATTTTGCAGTTTATGCCCTTGGGCGTCGGATGGTTGCAGGAGAACCAGGCTGCTCGAAAGGCTAAAAGCACTCGCAACTCCAATAATGGAGGTCAGATATGCCACGAGATGACACCGAAAATATGAAAAAGGCACTCTCTATCCTTGGGGGGAAACCTGAAACACCCAAGAAGCTGCTGGCTCTAGCCGAGGATCTAAGAAAGGAGAAGAGATTCGGTTTGGCCAGAAAACTGCTGAACCGGGCTCTGCAAGACATCGAGATTGAAAAGGATAAAAACCTCAAGCTGAAAATTGGCCAACAACATGCATTGTGTACCTATAAAGACCCGGATTTGCCGATTAGTGACAGGTTGGATCGTGCGCTTAAAATACTCAATCAAGCGGACGCTCTTCTCAAAACAAAGAATCAGGAAACGCTGGGTCTCGCCGGTGCTATATACAAAAGAATTTGGGAGGTCGATGGCCAGAAGCAAAACCTCGAGCGATCTCTTTCGTACTATGATCGTGGGTATAAACTGGGACCTGTCAACGACTGTGGTTATACCGGCATCAATGCGTCCTACGTGCTCGATCAACTGGCCGGCCTGGAGGGGATCCAAGCAAAAGAAGCCGGGACTGCCTCAGAGATGGCCAAGGAACGTCGATCGCAGGCAAAAAGCATCCGGGATGATCTGGTATCCGTGCTGCCGGAATTGGCGGAACGGAATGAGGAACTTGGGGAGCAATATTGGTTCCTGGTAACGATAGCAGAGGCTTATTTCGGTTTGGGGCGTTTCAAGGATGCGCTGCCGTGGTTGGAAAAGGCGGCCGCATTGCCCAATGTGCCGCCCTGGGAATTTGAGACCACTGCCAGACAGCTGACTTCAATTATTCGGCTGCAATATGATATCGAGGACAAAGCGGAAAAAGTAGAAGAATCGGAAGCCTGGAAAGTACTGCAGAAATTTCTTGGGGACAACGTCCAGGGAGTACGGGGCGCCTTTGTGGGTAAGGTCGGCTTGGGGCTATCGGGCGGCGGTTTTAGGGCGTCTCTCTTTCATATCGGTGTATTGGCCAGGTTGGCAGACCTGGATATACTGCGCCATGTTGAGGTAGTTTCATGTGTATCCGGTGGCTCTATTATCGGGGCTCACTATTATTTGGAATTGCGTAAGCTTTTTAAAGATAAGCAGGATGACCAAATTAGCCGGGATGATTACATTGAAATAGTCCAACGAATTTCTAAGCGTTTTCTTGCCGGCGTACAGCGCAACATTCGAACAAGGGTTGCCGCGGAGTTTAAAACCAATTTAAAAATGATTTTCCAGCGCAACTACTCACGATCCGAGCGGGCAGGTGAATTGTATGAAGAAGAAATATACGCTCGGGTCGATGATGGCGAAGGCGATCGAGACCGCTGGTTGAATAACCTATACATCGAGCCAAAAGGTGAGGATAAAAGTTTTGCCCCCAAGCATGACAATTGGCGCCGGTCCTCGAAAGTTCCGATGCTCATTCTTAACGCCACGACACTGAATACCGGTCATAATTGGCAATTTACCGCTTCCTGGATGGGAGAGCCGCCGGTGGCCATCAACACCGAGGTTGACGGTAATTACCGCCTGCGACGCATGTACTACGAAGATGCGCCGTCCAGCCACCAGCAGATCCGACTGGGACATGCCGTGGCAGCCTCGGCCTGTGTTCCCGGGCTTTTCGAGCCCATTGTGCTGGATCAGCTTTATGAGGACATCACCGTCCGTCTTGTAGATGGCGGCGTTCATGATAATCAGGGAATCATGGGGCTTCTGGAACAAGACTGCACCGTCATCATTGTCAGTGATGCCAGCGGCCAGATGGAAACCCAGGACGACCCCAGCAAAGGCTTGATTGGGGTACCCCTGCGGTCAAACAGCATCCTGATGGCGCGTGTCAGAGAAGCCGAGTATCGGGAACTTCACGCCCGCCGGCGTTCCTCCCTGCTGCGCAAGCTGATATTTCTGCATCTGAAAAAGGACCTCGAAGTCAGCCCGAAAGATTGGATCGGTTGTCAGGAACCGCCCGAAACTTTGGATGAAGCTCGACCGGTCGAAAAACGCCGATCTTCTACGGACTATGGTATTCTGACAGACATTCAGGAAAAAATCGCTGCGATCCGCACGGATCTTGATTCTTTTGCAGATAAAGAGGCGTTTGCATTGATGACCAGCGGATACCGCATGGCAGAATTCGAGTTTGAGCACCAATTTGAAAATCTCGCGCAAGCCGACGAGCAAACTTCGAATTGGCACTTCTTGCAGGTTGAGGAATCCATGAAAGATGAAGCAAAATCCAAAGAAATGTCGGACCTGTTAAAGGTGGCCTCCAACACCGCTTTGAAAATCTGGCTGCTGTCCAAACCCTTGAAAGTCACGGGAATTATCCTAGGTCTGGCGGCATTGGTCGCCTTTCTGCTGGCCAGCTTGAAATGGCACTACCTTCCTCTCATAACGCTTGGGACGATCGGTTCCGGACTTATCGTATTCCTGGCCGGGTTGTTTGTCGGCAAAACCATACTCCGTATCGTACGCTTTCGTGAGACGTTTACCCAAATTATCATCGGAATTGCCATGGCCCTGGTGGGATGGATTCTAGCCCGTATTCACCTGCATATTTTCGACCGGCTTTATCTTCGCAAGGGACAAATAAAAACATGAAGAGGTTCTCATGGCATTAAAAAATTACGTAGTCAAGACAACCCGTTTTATAAGAAAAAAAATCATAAATTCCGAAATAATTTAAGCGCGGTATTTACCTTTTAATTTTATTACTTATGTTTATCTAAAGGGTTATAAAGTACGACATTAGATCATGTGAA
>CALZJV010000721.1:0-3064 GCA_945787595.1 uncultured Desulfobacterales bacterium
CTCAAGGCATACGATCATAAGTTGCTGGATCAGTCTGCATCGGACATTGTTGATACGGCGGCAAAGACCGGCGCAAAAGTTGTGGGGCCGATACCCTTGCCGACACGTATCAATAAGTATTGCGTTTTGCGTTCTCCCCACATTGACAAAAAGTCTCGTGAGCAATTCGAAATGCGGACACACAAGCGATTGTTAGACATCCTCGAGCCTACTCAACAAACTGTTGATGCTCTGATGAAGTTGGATCTTTCTCCGGGGGTCGATGTTGAGATAAAGCTATAGCTTGCCATCCCTATTTAGCACCTTACGAATTAATTTTGTCTATTTCGTGGTCAAAAAATTGTTGTGGGATATTTTCGCTATCTTCTAATGATTGAATATTCAATAGTCAATTCTGGTTCTTGGTTCCAGTTCCCATGGAGTTAATGAGCTCTGCCAAAGGCAGAGGCGATAAAAATGAAAACAGCTGTGCAAAAAAGGGATTTGTTGGGCTATGAGTAGTGGAATTTTAGGGAAAAAACTGGGGATGACGGGAGTTTTCACCCCCGAGGGAAGATTTGTGCCGGTAACCGTAATCGAAGCCGGCCCCTGCGTGGTAACCCAGGTAAAGACTAAGGACACGGACGGCTATGATGCTTTGCAACTGGGTTTTGGCGGCAAAAGAAAAGACAGGATGAACAAACCATTGCAAGGGCATTTCCGAAAGAGCGGCGATCAATGTTTTCGATATTTGAAAGAATTCTCTATTGATAATCCCGCGGACTACAGTCTTGGCGAAGAACTTACCGTTGAGATGTTCAATCCGGGTGATCGTGTCGATGTCGTGGGCACTTCAAAAGGTCGCGGTTTTTCGGGTACCATCAAACGTCATGGTTTTCATCGGGGTCCTGTGACCCATGGCAGCAGAAACGTCCGGCGGCCGGGTTCTATCGGTTGCAGTGCATGGCCGGCGAAGGTGGTCAAAGGGAAAAAAATGCCGGGTCAATATGGTAATGATCGCAAAACTATTCGTAACCTAGAAATCGTGGATGTTCGCGCCGACGAAAATGTGCTTATGGTGAAAGGCGCCGTACCGGGGGCTGAATCGGGCCTGGTAATCATCAAGAAACCCAAATTTAAGCAAGATTAAACGATCCTGTAACAAGTATAGATAATAACAAAAGAGGAAGCGTATGCCGGTGATCGATGTCCAAAATATAAAAGGCAAACAAATTTCGCAGGTTGAGCTTGCGGATGATGTTTTCAGCATCCCGGTTAAGTCAAGTGTGCTGCATGAAGTCGTCACCATGCAGTTGTCTAACCGACGGTCCGGGACCGCAGCCGTTAAACATCGCAGCGATGTTAGAGGCAGCGGGAGAAAACTTTTTCGCCAAAAAGGCACAGGGCGGGCACGCCGGGGTGATATCAAATCCCCATTGCTGAGAGGCGGCGGAGTTGTGTTCGGACCTGATAAGAGAAATTACTCCTATAAAGTTTCCAAAAAGGTCAGGAAAATGGCGCTGAAGATGGCGTTGAGCAGCAAATTGCGTGAAAATGAGTTGCTGGTGCTGGACCAGTTTGGGCTTGACGAGATCAAAACAAAAAAATTTGTCGATGTGCTTAAAACACTGAAGCTTAATAGTGCCCTGATTGTTATTGAAAAACACAATGACCATTTAGAATTGTCATCTAGAAACGTACCCGATGTGAAAGTGCTCAGAAGCGAAGGGCTGAATGTTTATGACATTCTAAAATACCGGATGTTAGTGCTGCTGGAGCCTGCGGTAAAGAACATTGAGGGGAGGCTGCTTGCATGATTGCAAATGAAATTATTAAAAGACCCCTGATTACTGAAAAGACCAGTATCCAGAAAGAGCTTTATAATCAGCTTACATTCGAGGTGGACCGCCGGGCGAACCGGATAGAAATTAAACGGGCGATCGAGACCACCTTCAATGTAAGAGTATCCGGTGTGAAAACCGTTCAGGTTACCGGTAAAATTAAGCAGAGGGGGCGAATCACAGGCAAACGCCGGAATTGGAAAAAGGCGATTGTGAGGTTAATGCCCGGTGAGCGGATAGATTTTTTTGAAGGGGTATAGGATTAGGAGTTACCAATGGCGATTAGAAGGGTAAAACCGACATCTCCGGGGAGACGCTTTCAAGCTTACTCCTCGTTTGAAGAGATAACAAAAACGAAGCCGGAAAAGCAGCTGCTTAAAGTAATTAAGAAATCAGGCGGGCGCAATGCAAAAGGCCGAATCACTTGCAGGCATCGCGGCGGCGGTCACAAACGGCATTACAGGATTATTGACTTTAAGCGCGATAAAATTGGAATTCCGGCCAAAGTCGCTTCTATTGAGTATGATCCGAATCGCTCGGCCCGAATTGCTCTTCTGCACTATGTCGACGGGGAAAAACGTTATATCCTGGCACCGGTGAACCTTAAAGTCGACGATATCGTCGAATCAGGTCCCGATGCCGACATTAAGCCCGGCAATACATTGCCGCTCAGTAATATCCCGTTGGGAACGCAAATTCATAACATTGAACTGAGATCGGGAAAAGGCGGACAGATTGTTAGAAGTGCCGGAACCTATGCCCAGCTCATGGCAAAGGAAGATCGCTATGCCTTGATTAAGCTGCCGTCTGGTGAGGTTCGCATGGTTTTGATAAATTGCATGGCCACTGTCGGACAGCTGGGCAATATGACCCATGAGAATATCGATCTGGGAAAAGCCGGGCGGGCACGATGGCTGGGTAGGCGGCCGAAGGTCAGAGGTGTTGCAATGAATCCTGTAGACCATCCCATGGGAGGTGGTGAGGGAAGATCTTCCGGCGGGCGACATCCATGCAGTCCATGGGGTGTTCCCTCCAAGGGTTACAAAACGCGCAAGAATAAAAGCAGTGATCGTCTCATCGTTAAAAAACGCAGCAAAAAATAGTTATTCGTTAGGGGTTATTGGTTAATCGTCTAAAAGGAACCATATTGATTTCTATATATCATCTATCGTGGAATTATAACCTGATGCGATCCGAAAACTCTAGTAACCAATGCCAATAACTAATAACTAATAACTAATAAC
>CALZJV010000721.1:3099-5771 GCA_945787595.1 uncultured Desulfobacterales bacterium
CAGGAGTCCCGCAGCAACAGAGTCATTAAAACGTGGTCAAGACGTTCAACGGTTGTTCCGGAGATGGTTGGGATTACACTGGCCGTTCATAATGGTCGAAAATTTGTACCGGTCTTCATATCAGAAAATATGGTGGGGCATAAATTAGGTGAATTTTCACCTACTCGAACGTTTTACGGGCATGCCGGTGATAGAAAATCCAAACTGAAGAGATAATTCCACATCGAAAGCTTCTACTATTAAGCAAAAAGGGTTAGCGACATGGAGGTTAGAGCTGTTTCAAAATATGTTCGCATTTCACCGCGCAAAGTGCATAAAATAATTGGTGCCGTCAAAGGCAAACCTGTGGAGAGCGGGATTCAAATACTTAAATTTATGCCTCAAAAGGCGGCGAGTATGCTTGAAAAGATTGTCCGTTCAGCCGTTGCCAATGCGGATAATAATGCGGACATTGATATCGATTTGCTGGTCATCCGTAACATTATTGCAGATCAGGGACCTAGCCTGAAACGCTGGAAAGCGAGAGCACGGGGTAGGGGAACGCGCATTCTGAAAAGAACCAGCCACATTACTGTTATTTTAGCTGAAGAAACGTCGGTATAGCAAAGGAGGCAAAGCTTGGGCCAGAAAGTAAATCCGATTGGATTAAGACTTGGAATCGTTAAAACCTGGGAATCGCGATGGTTCGGCGGGAAGAAATATGCCCAGTATATTCTAGAGGACCATAAGCTGCGGACATTTATCAAAAAGAAGCTATATCACGCAGGTGTTTCCAGGATTGAAATTGAACGATCATCCAAACGAGTTCGATTGAGAATCTATACCTCCAGACCGGGAATTGTGATCGGAAAAAAGGGATCTGAAATCTCACAACTTAAAAATGATGTTGAAAAGATGACCACGCATGAAGTACTGATCGACATCCAGGAAATCAGAAAACCGGAAATCGAAGCCCAGCTCGTAGCAGAAAATGTCGCTCTGCAAATTGTAAGACGGGTTGCTTTCCGGCGAGCCATGAAGCGCGGCGTTACTTCTGCTATGCGCTTTGGTGCTCTGGGGGTAAAGATTATTTGCTCCGGACGGCTAGGGGGCGCTGAAATGGCCCGGACCGAATGGTATCGAGAGGGGCGGGTACCGCTGCATACGCTCAGGGCGGATATCGATTACGGTTTCATCGAAGCCCGCACTACTTACGGAATCATCGGCGTCAAGGTCTTTGTTTTCAAAGGAGAGATACTAAAAAAAGATCAAATGGAGATCGCGAGCTAGTTATTACAATGTTGTGAGCTGCGGGTAGCGGGTTACGAGTTGCGGGTTACGAGTTGCGCATTAACCGACCCAATCGAGATGAAGATGGCGCAGAGGGCCTTGCACGTGGCGAACAATAGGAGACTAAGAATATGCTAAGCCCCAAAAAAGTAAAATTTCGAAAACAGCAAAAAGGAAAAATGAGAGGTGTTGCCCGTCGTGGCTGCACATTGAATTTCGGAGAATTCGGGTTGCAGGCCACTGAATGCGGAAAATTGAGCGCCAAACAAATCGAAGCAGCCCGTATTGCGATGACCCGTCACATCAAAAGAGGGGGTCGTATCTGGATCCGTATTTTTCCGGATAAATCCTTTACCAAAAAGCCTGCTGAAGTAAGAATGGGTAAAGGTAAAGGGGCTCCGGAAGGGTGGGAGGCAGTCATACGTCCTGGCAGGATTCTTTATGAAATGCAGGGAGTTTCCAAAGATCTGGCCAAAGAGGCCTTGCGGCTTGCAGCCCATAAACTTGCAGTAAAAACCAAATTTATTGAGAGGAGCGATAGCATATGAAAGCCAGTGAAATTAGAGACTTAAACCTGGAAGAAATGCATCGCAAAGCATCTGATCTAAAAGAGGAATTATTCAATTTGCGATTTCAACACGAAATCGGTCAACTTGAAAATCCTCAAAGAATGAAAGTGACGAAACGAGAAATTGCCAGGTTAAAGACAATTATCGGAGAAGTCGCCAAAAACCAAATGAAAGATAAAGAATAGTGGCTGGCATGAAACAACGAGGAATGAAAAGACAAATGGTCGGTACGGTCACCAGCAACAAGGCGGATAAAACAGTTACCGTGCTGGTTGAACGATTGGTTAAGCATCGCTTGTATCTAAAGTATGTCAGAAGACGTAGCAAATTCGCTGCCCATGACGATCATAATGATTGTCGGATTGGTGACAAGGTGCTGCTTTCAGAGTCCCGTCCAATTAGCAAGACCAAAAGATGGCGGGTCATTAAAATCGTTGAAAAGGCTGTTTGATTGTAAGGGGAAGAGAAAAAGATGATTCAAGCAGAAACACGATTAACCGTGGCCGACAATTCCGGGGCCAAAGTGCTCTATTGTATCAAGGTGATAGGCGGCTCCCGAAGGCGGTATGCATCTATAGGGGATATCATAGTTGTGTCCGTCAAAGAAGCCATACCGAATGCCAAGGTAAAAAAAGGAGAGGTCCTAAAAGCCGTCATTGTAAGAACCAAGAAAGAAATCAGAAGGCCGGATGGTTCTTTTATCCGGTTTGATGACAATTCCGCGGTCTTGATTAATGCGGCTAGAGAACCCATCGGCACCCGTATTTTCGGACCCGTAGCCCGGGAGTTGCGCGCCAAACGGTTTATGAAAATCATATCACTGGCACCGGAGGT
>CALZJV010000722.1 GCA_945787595.1 uncultured Desulfobacterales bacterium
AGGAGATCGGGTATTGATTTACATGCCCATGATACCCGAGGCCCTTATCGCCATGCTGGCCAGTGCACGGCTCGGAGCGGTGCACTCGGTTGTTTTTGGTGGATTTGCGGCCAAAGAGCTGGCGGTACGCATCGACGATGCCAAACCCAAAGTTATTGTCTGCGCTTCCTGCGGCATCGAGGTGGCGCGGGTGATCGCCTACAAACCCCTGCTGGATAAGGCCATTGAAATGGCGCAATCCAAACCGAGCGCCTGCATCGTCAAGCAACGACCCATGGAAGCCGCCGCCATGACCGACGGCCGTGATCTGGACTGGGACAGCCTCATGAAAGACGCCCAGCCCCATGACTGTGTACCGGTGGCGGCCACCGACCCCCTTTACATTTTGTACACCTCCGGCACCACCGGGGTCCCCAAAGGGGTTGTGCGGGATAACGGCGGGCACCTGGTTGCCTTGAAATGGACCATGGGCGCCGTGTACAATATTGAAGCCGGCGATGTCTACTGGGCGGCATCCGATGTCGGCTGGGTGGTGGGTCATTCCTATATCGTCTACGGTCCGCTGTTAAAGGGCTGTACGACCATCATATTTGAAGGCAAACCGGTGGGAACGCCGGATGCCGGTGTTTTCTGGCGGGTCATATCGGAGCACAACGTCAAGGTGATGTTCACTGCACCGACGGCCTTCAGGGCCATCAAACGCGAAGACCCCCGGGCGGAACTGATGAAAAATTATGACCTGTCGAATTTTAAAGCACTGTTTCTGGCCGGCGAGAGACTGGATCCGGACACCCTGAAATGGGCTGAAAACAGCCTGGGGGTTCCGGTGATCGACCACTGGTGGCAGACCGAAACCGGCTGGGCCATTGCCGGCAATTGTATTGGCCTGCATCATTTTCCGATTAAAGAGGGCTCACCCACCAAACCGGCACCGGGATGGAATCTGCAGGTGGTTGATGCAAATTGCAATCCGATTAAATCCGGTGATATCGGCGCACTGGTGGTCAAACTGCCGCTGCCCCCCGGCAGTCTGCCGACATTGTGGAACAACGATCAGGGTTTTATAAAGGCCTATCTGGAGGAATTTCCCGGTTATTACAAGACGGCTGATGCCGGCTACATCGATGAAGACGGCTATGTTTTCGTGATGAGCCGCACCGATGATATTATCAACGTTGCCGGACATCGTCTTTCCACCGGGGCCATGGAAGAAGTCCTGGCCGATCATCCGGATGTGGCCGAATGTGCGGTGCTGGGAGTTGATGATAAACTCAAAGGCCAGGTGCCCATCGGTTTTCTGGTCTTGAATGCGGGGGTTACCCGCAGCCCGGATGAAATTATCAGAGAAACGGTCCAGATGGTCAGAGACCGGATCGGTCCGGTGGCTTCCTTTAAGACCGCGACGGTGGTCAAACGCCTGCCGAAAACCCGTTCCGGCAAGATCTTGCGGGGTACGATCCAAAAAATTGCCGACAATAAGCCTTATAAGGCCCCGGCCACCATAGATGATCCCGTCATTTTAGATGAGATGGCCGAAGCATTGACCGGTATCGGATATGCAAAGGCAAAAGAATAGCTAGGAAGGATAGCTAGGCAAATCTCAAATTACAAGCTCCAAATTACAAATAAATCTCAAATTACAATATACAATGACAAAAAAAGCTTTGAGATCGGAGTAGGCAATATTTATTACAACAAGCCTCACGCTTTGGCAAACTGAAATGTTCTTTCTTCATTATCATGTACCAGTTTGGAATTTTGAATTTTGGTGATTGGGATTTATTTGATGTTTGATATTTGTAATTTGTTATTTAAAAGTAACACGGAGCAAGCCTTTCCAGCCGGCACGGTGGACTGCCCAACTATATTATTACAAAAAATGATTAAACATCCTTGAAAACCGGTGGTGAACTAAGACTATGCCGAAAGAAATCCTGATAGTGGATGATGAACCCAGTATCGTCGTGCCCATCCAGTTTCTGATGGAGCAACAGGGCTACACTGTAATGGTGGCTGAAAATGGCGAAAGTGCCCTGGACATCATTTATAAATATAAGCCGGACCTCATATTACTCGACATCATGCTTCCCAGAATTGACGGATATGAGGTTTGTGAAATCGTCCGTTTAGATCCCAGGTACAGGGATATCAAAATTATTTTCCTAACCGCCAAAGGTCGTGAAGTGGAAATCGCCAAAGGTTTGGCACTGGGCGCCGATGCTTATATTACCAAACCCTTCTCGAATACCGAGCTGGTCTCCAAAGTCAAAGAACTTTTAGCCATTACCCATGAAACTGCCGAGGAGTAAATTCTGGGGAGCTGTCGGCCTTTCCTTCGTGTCCCTGATCATCATCCTCACCATTTCCGCTGTCTGGTTTAAGCGTCAACTGACATCTGATGAACTAAACTTAATTACCCATCTTTTGCGGCAGCTTATTGGCCCGCTCGTCATCATTAGTTTGCTACTGGCGGCGGTCTGCGTCTGGGCCGTGGAAGCTATATTCCGTAATTATATCAGACCTATTCACAAAATTGCGGAAAAAGTATCATTGATCAACACCACAAATCCGTCCTACCGAATTGCGGGCCAAGGTGCAGGGGAAATCCGCCTGCTTTGCGAGCGCATCAACGAAGCCGCCCAGCGGCACGAAACCCTCGCAAAGCATGTGGAGGCCAAAGTCCAGATGGCCAAATCAGAATTTGAACAGGAAAAAAATTCTCTGGCGGCTATTGTGACCGAGTTGCCTGAAGGTGTTCTGATCTGCAACCCCGACGGCCGGATTCTGCTGTATAACAACCGCGCCAAACAACTACTGACCGGTAGACCGGACAGGGATCAGGCCATTTCAGGTTCTCATGAATCCGAGCGTTATATCGGCCTGGGACGTTCCATCTTCGGAATCATCGATAAAAACCTCTTGGCGCATGTTATCGATCAAATCAACGGAAAACTGCAACAAAATGATCCCCAGGCAGTCTCTTATTTCGTGGTGCCGGGTACGGATGATCGGCTGCTTCGGGTAGAGGCTGTCCCTGTTTTAACAGTGATTTGAATCTGGCTCTGCAAGCAGTTACCAGAGGATTCCGGGCATCGCTGGCCGGTATTCGCTCTGCCATTGAAACCATCATAGAGTATCCGAATATGGACATCGATCAGCTCGAAGAATTCAGAAAAATCATCCATAGAGAATCCATCAGCATGGGTGAGCTTTTGGAGAGCAACTTGAGCTTTGATGCCAAAATAGGACTCAATCAGTGGCCGTTGACCACCATGTCCGCCGAAAATCTGACGGATCTGCTTTCGACCAGATCCCTCGAAAAGCTTCAGGTACAGATTCGGATGGAAGATATCGTTGATCCCCTTTGGGTAAAGGTTGACAGCTATTCCTTTCTGCTGGTGCTGCTTTTTCTAATCGACAAATTAAAGACCTTGATCGGCATCGAGGAGCTTACCTGCAGATTGACCGACCTGGATTGGTATGTCGGACTTGATTTGCTGTGGCCGGGCCCGCCAATAAAAATTGAAACCGTGCGCGAGTGGGAACAGGCGCCGTTGGTGTTCGAGCAGGAAGGATTGTCCCTGACACTTCGGGAAATAATTGACCATCTCGGCTCCGATATTGGATCCTATGGATCCAAACGCTTGAAGGGCACATCATATTTGCGACTCTTTTTACCGGTTGTCGAGACTTTTGAACCCGAAGAGATCAGACGCCTGACTATTTTGCCGGAAAGCCGGCCGGAGTACTATGATTTTGATTTATTTAGCCGGTCGGAGCAGGTGGCGGAATTGGAGAACCGGCCTTTGACGGAACTGACCTATACGGTATTTGATATGGAAACCACCGGCCTGAATCCTTCCGAAGGAGATGAAATTTTATCTATCGGCGCCATGCGAATTGTTAACTGCCGCTTGTTGCGCGAAGAACGATTTGAACAGCTGGTTGACCCGTTGCGGAAAATCCCCTGGGAATCTGTGCAGATACACGGTATCCATCCGGAGATGCTCCTCGGACAACCGACCATCGACAAGGTCCTTCCCGGATTTCAAAAATTCTTAGAGAATACCATTCTTGTGGCTCACAATGCGGCCTTTGACATGCGTTTTTTGCAGATGAAGGAAGAACAAACCGCGGTCAAGATCATCAATCCGGTATTGGATACCCTGCTGCTGTCCGCTGTGGTGCATCCGTCGCACTCAAACCATGACCTGGAGGCGATCGCACAACGCCTGGGAGTCCGCATCCTAGGCCGTCATACCGCTATTGGGGATGCACTGGTTACCGCTGAACTATTTCTAAAATTGCTGCCGCTTCTGGCGCACAATGGTATCTATACCTTGAAGGATGCCCTGGCCGCCTCCCAAAAAACGTATTATGCGCGGATTAAATTCTGACCTACTGTTAGGTTTCGGGCTAAAGCAGGTATTAGGTGTCGGGTGTCAGGAGAGAATAGGTTTCGGGTGTCAGGTGTCAGGAGGGATGTAGTGGCAGCTAAGAATTTTTTGGAGGTTGAGGACCTTGAGGTCTACAGAAAGTTGTGTCGGTTGCACATTGATGTCTGCGACTTGACGCATGGATGGCCGAAGGAAGAGAAATATGAATTGGGCAGCCAGGCAAGGCGCTCCTCAAACAGTGCACCTGCCCAGTTGGCCGAGAAAAATGATGACCGGCATATTCGCAACAAGATTGAGGGTGTGAATCGCGCCAGAGGTGAAGCTGCTGAGACAATTCATCACTTGTTCATGGCGAAACTCAAAGGTTACACCACGGGAAAGGCATTTCGAGAATTTCGGGATCGTTACAACGAGTGCATTCGCATGCTGAATGGATTGGAGAAGACATTAGAGCGCAAGGTTCCGGAACGAGAACGTCGCTGGCAGGTAGCAGAGGAATCGGCAGAGTACAGCTTAAACGATAAAGCCCACTCATCTGGTTGGCCCATTCCTTCAAAAATCGAAGCCTGACAACATTGCTCTCTCCCGACACCCGACACCTGTTCACACGCGACACCTGAAAACTTCATTTTCTTACAACATTTTGTCAGATTAAAAGTCCTAAGCGCCTAATGCCCGCTCTCGGCCCGATTTACCGGCAGTGAAAATGAGAACCTGGCGCCTCTGCCGGGTTCACTTTCGACCCAAATTCGGCCGTGGTGAAAATCGACAATGCGCTTGGTGATCGTTAAACCGATACCGGTTCCGGCAGGGCGACCCTGGGTTGGATTTTTGACCTGGTGAAATGGCTGGAATATTTTGCCCAGATCTTTAGGATTGATTCCGATGCCATTGTCCTGTACCTCGACGATCAGCTGATTGTCTGAGGATCGCAGACGAACGGCAATCATCCCACGGTCGGGATCACAGAATTTTACGGCGTTGGAAATGATATTCACCATGACCTGAATAAGCCGGTCGCGATCGCCGGACACCCGGGGCACATCCGGGGCGAGATCCAGCGCGATGGTTATGTTTTTGTCATTAATTAGCTGAAGGGTGCTGTTGACGGCATCGTTGACGACCTCTTTTAGATCTAGTGACGAAACCGCCCAATCCATTTGGGCCGATTCGATTTTTTCGTAATCTAGGATCTGGCTGACCAGCCGGATCAGCCGATCGCTTTCTTTGATAATGATACCAGCAAAATTCTCGAGCTGGACCGGGTTGATGTTCGGGTTTGCCGAAAGAATTTCGGCCAGGGACCGCACGGCGGTAAGGGGCGTGCGCAGTTCATGGGTAACCGTTGAGATGAAGTCATCTTTGAGCCGATCCAATTCCTGCAACCGCATATTGGCTTCCTGCAGGTCGGCCGTCGCTTTTTCCAATTCACGGCTGTGGGCAATTACCTGTCGGGTTTCATCGAGGATGTTGAGCACCTCTTCCAGACCCAGGGGTTCCTCTTTGACAACCGACGATACCATGATCCGCTGACCAGATCGGCGTCGGCCGTCATATAGTCGTCCCAATTAATATCGTGTTTTACGGCGTAACCGGACAATTCCGCTTCGGCTTTTGTTCTACCCAGAAACCGTGCTAACAACGATTTTAAATCCGGCAAATTAACCGTGCCGCGCCGGAAAAGTGAATCTCCGGTTTCGCCGGAATACTTGAAGACATCCACAAACAGGGCGGCCTGGGTGTGTTCGATCGCCCGGGGCCGCCCTAAAATGGATACAGCGATGTAAACACTCACATTGACCAGGATGCTCCAGAATGCCGCATGGGAGATAGGGTTGAAATGCTGCAATCCGAACAGTTGATACGGTTTCAGCAGGTTAATACCGAATGGTCCCGCTGTCACAAAATCCTGGTGGATCACGCCGACTTGGACAAGTGAGGGCAGGAAAATCGTGTAGGTCAAAACTATGAATCCGGCGATTAAACCGCTGATGGCGCCCGAGCGGGTGCCGCCTTTCCAGAATATGCCGCCGAGCAGGGCCGGTGCAAATTGCGCCACCGCCGCAAAAGACATCAGGCCGATGGAGACCAGGGCATAGAAACCGCCAAGGTAATGGAAATAGGCATAGCCCAGCATCAGAACCAGGATGATGCTTCCCCGGCGGATGGTTAGCAGCAGGCCGGTCAGTTCGCGGCGCTGGGAAATGGCCGGGATCGGCAAGCGCAGCAACACCGGCATAACAAGATCATTGCAGATCATCGTGCTCAAGGCGATGGTTTCGACGATCACCATGCCGGTGGCGGCGGATATGCCGCCGAGATAAACGAATAAGGTCAGCAATTGCTGCCGGCCGGCCATTGGTAAAGTCAGGACAAATGTATCGGCATCGATGCTGCCGTCGGCGAACCGCAGCATGCCGCCGAGAGCAACCGGCAGCACAAAAATATTAATGGCGACCAGATACAGTGGAAAGAGCCAGATAGCCTTGTTTAAATGCTCCTCATTAACATTCTCAACCACAATTACCTGAAATTGACGAGGCAGCAAGAGTATGGCCATCATTGACAGAAAGATATACATACTCCAATCGATGAACGTGCTGCCACCGGCATTTATTGCTAAAAGATCTTTGAAGACAGGAAAGGATCGCTCTGGTGATTCGATGGTCATACCGCTTTTAAGATCGGAAAAACTGAGCGCCTTTTCGAACAGATCGGCAAACCCATTATATAGTCCGTAAGTTACAAAAAGTCCCACCGCCAGGAAGGCGACCAGCTTTATGATCGATTCAAAGGCAATGGCCGCCACAAGCCCTTCGTGCCGTTCGGTGGCATCCAGATGACGGGTGCCGAATAAAATGGCAAAAACAGCGAGCATCAGGGCCACATAAAACGCGGTATCGCCGAGTACCGGAATATTGGCGATATTCGCCGTTACGGAGATTTCAGGGTACTGATTGATCAGAAAAAATGTGGTTGATATGGCTTTGATCTGGACGGCGATATAGGGAATGACACCCGCGACGGCAATAATGGTAACCAAGCCGCCCAGGGTCGGACTTTTGCCGTAGCGCGAGGCAATAAAATCAGCGATGGATGTAATGCGATGGACCTTGCTGATGCGGATGATTTTCCGCAGCACCAGCCAGCCCAGCATCGCCATCAGGGTTGGGCCGATGTAAATGGTCAGAAAGCTCAGACCGCTGTGAGTCGCCAGACCCACACTGCCGTAAAAGGTCCATGCCGTGCAGTAAACCGCCAGAGAAAGGGCGTAGATATAGGGATTGCTGATGATACTGCGGCCGGCATCTGCCCGTTTATCGCCATAATAGGCAATCACAAAAAGAAGGCCGACATAGCCGAATGAAACAAATAAGATGATTCCAGTTTTTAACACTTATCAACCTCTCGCGTCATCGGAATCATACTTGTGTTCATTCGAACGGAACATGGTCGCCAGGGCCGTGAGACCGATCAGCAGACACCAGGCACCGAAAATGTACACAAGCAACAACGGCAAGCCGAATATCGGGATTTCCAAATTAAAAAGAGAAAGGATAGGATCGGATAGTTGAATAGGACACAGCCGAGTAGAAAAAGGGCGACCAGGCGTTTGTTTAGTTTGCTTTCACGCATCATCGATCGTTTTTCTTGCAGGGGTTAAGATCGAGTTTAGGACAAACACTGCTACCATAGACCAATTTGGTGATCGTGTCAATTTGGCCGGCGACGGTTTAAGGATTGAATATTGTCGATTGAATATTGAATATTTAAGGTCCACCTCCGGCGGGATCGATTATTAAATATAAATCATAAAAATGACGGAGCGAAGCAACATCCACAAATATTCAATCGACAATATTCAATATTCAATTCCGGCTCGCCGGGTTAGAATTTGGATTGGAATGCCAATGGGGATGTGCTACTCTAATGAAGATTATCCCTCGTTAATGCAATAATCAGGTGAGGTTATGAAAGATCAAATCTATCAATTATTGTCCCATACGCCGCCATTTTCGGAGCTGCCTGAAAATGAACTATTATGGGTGGCCGCTGAAATGTCGCAAGAGATTTTCCCGAAAAACGTCGTCCTCTCCGTCCAGGGCAAGACAAAGTTGGAGAGTGTCTATATTATCAAAGAGGGATCACTGGAGCTGTTTTA
>CALZJV010000723.1 GCA_945787595.1 uncultured Desulfobacterales bacterium
CCATCAATATTCGACGTTCAATGTTGGACGTTCAATGTTCGATGTTCAATCTGTTCCCTGTTCTGCCAGGCTGAATCAAATGCGAAGTTTCATAAGAGGATATACTATTGCGTCTATCTTTTCTGACACCTGAAACCTGACACCTGAAACCAATTTTCCGGAACAAAAGCGGGGTAAAAAGTTAAGTCTATGTGCATCAAGTTACAGAGGAATTTTCATCACCCCCGGTATGTTCTAAAGGCCGATGGATATCCTGCGTTATCGAGTGCTAGATTCCGAGTTGCCTGTGGTCATCCTTAATCAGAGAACACAGATACGAATGAATCTCCTGTCATGCATCATCATTTGATGCATAACAGGAATGAATACTCAATGGATTATTGTCCGGTCTTTAATTTGGTCCAAACCCGGTTCCTTACGCGTGAAACCTTGGGCGGCATCACCTTCATGGTAAAAAGCCCCTTCATGGTCTCCGCCGAGGGATAGATGGCCTTGTCGTTGCGGATTTTCTCGTCGACATATTGCATCGCATCCGCATTGGCGTTGGGGAACGATACGTAGTTGGTAATTCCTGCGATGACCTGCGGATCCATGAGAAAATCAAGAAATTTATGGGCGTTGTCAACATTGTCGGCGTCCGACGGGATCGCAATCATATCAAACCATGTCGCTGCGCCTTCCTTGGGGATCGAATACGCCACTTCCACCCCGGCTCCGGCTTCGTCCGCGCGGTCACGAGCCTGCAAAATATCGCCGGACCATCCGACCACGACACAGATATCACCGTTGGCCAGGTCGTTGATGTACTGTGATGAATGAAAATATTTAATGCTAGGGCGGATGCTCTTCAGCAGGGACAGCGCTGCGTCGGTGTAGTCCTTCGATTCCATGCTGTTGGGATCCTTGCCCAAATAGTGGAGGGCTATCGAAAGGATTTCGCTGGGGTCATCAAGCAACGCAAGACCGCAATCTTTTAATTTTGCGGCATTTTCAGGTTTAAAGATTAGATCCCAGCTGTCGACCGGGGCATTCCCGCCAAAGGCGGCTTGTACTTTTTTGACGTTGTAGCCGATGCCCGTCGTACCCCACATGTAAGGGATGGAAAATTTATTTCCCGGGTCCACACTCTCCAGCACTTTCAGGATATCCTTGTCGAGATGCTTGTAGTTCTTCAGTTTGGAGCGGTCGAGTTCCTGGAAAACCCCGGCCTTGATTTGACGGCCGATGAAGTTGTTGGAAGGAAACACGATGTCGTAACCGGTTTTCCCCGCAAGCAGCTTGGCCTCCAAAACTTCGTTGCTGTCAAAAACATCGTAGGTAACATCGATGCCGGTCTCTTTTTCGAAAACGGAAACCGGGCCTCCAGGTCCCTCATCCATGTAATCGGACCAATTGTATACGTGGAGGATCTCCTTTCCAACTGCCGAGGGTGCGCCGGATAAAAACACTGCCACCGTAGCAGCGAATAGAACAAAAAGTGTGCGTTTCGTGATCATTTCCTAACCTCCAATTTTGACGTTGTTATTGCCAATTCGCCCCGGGTCGCGGATTGCCGTCCGAGGGCGGCCCTGTCATTTCCGTGTTTAGGAAAGTACATAATTCTAATTTGTCACATTATCAGAGCAAAATATTTTATTCGAATTTCAAAGGATTGTAATTTTAATTGTGTAATGAGCTAAAATTTAAAATGAACTAAAATGAGCTAAAATTGTGGTATTCTGTCAGTTTTGTAACAGATAGAGCGTAGCGTTTCCATAATTTTAGGCACTTTAGGCATTTTAGATCACTTTAGGCATTCGTCTATTAAGCTATATCAGTCTGTCTATAACAAGGGGCTGAAAAAAAATAAATATGACAAAGTAGAAATAACTGGTCGATATATCCAATAAATCTGCAATTCTGAATTTAGTACCTAATTTATTAAAATCACATCATGTTTGCACATAATTTATGGTATAGCCAGATTGAATATTTAAGCAATTCTATCGATTTAATTAGAAAAGACAGAGCGAAGCGAAACCATAAATATTCAATCGTCAATCGTCAATATTCAATTCCGGCTTGTCCGGATTGGGTTATACCGTTGACACCGTCGGCGGGAGTCCTGATTCTTATTTTTCAGCAGCCGGCGAAGGCTGCCCGGCCTCGGACTACCCCGAGTTTAGCGAAAACTCGTGGGCGACTTCCGTCAGGGTCTCATCCAACCTGGCGAGGATCAGGTCAATCGTCTCATAGCTGATTATCCCCGGCGGCTCTATGCGGTTTACCTTGGCGTTGTTTAGCGTTCCGCCGGTCATCACCCCTCTTTTAAAAAGGCCTTTCGATACCGCCCACCCGATCTCAGGCGTTGGATACTCCAGGCCGATGAGAAGACCTTTGCCGCGCACATCCACCAGTATCGGATGCCGCTGCTGCAGTCCCCGAAGCTTATCCATGAAATACTCACCTTTTTGTGCTATCTGAGACGGGATATCGTTTTCGATCATGAACTTGATCGCCGCGATCGCCGCCGCACATGCCAGCGGATTGCCCCCAAACGTCGGCGATCCCAATACCCACGGATTGTCTATCAACTCATCTACCCAAAGATGGGGTCGCGCGATGATCCCCGTAATCGGCATCACACCACCGCCAAAGGCCTTGCCGAACACCAATATATCCGGCACGACATCATACCCCTCACAGGCCCACAGCGTACCGGTGCGACCCATGCCGGTTTGAATCTCATCGAAAATCAACAGTACCCCGTAGCGGTCGCAAATTTCCCGTAGCTGCTTTAAGTAGTCCGGCGGCGGCAGCACGATGCCCGCCTCGCCCTGGATCGGCTCAACGATCATGGCCGCCACCGTCTCTCCCACCGCGATCAGGTTTTTTATGGCGGCTTCGGCCGCCTGCGCATTACCGAACTCCACATGCTGAACACCTTGAATGATGGGAAGATAGGGTTTGCGGTAAGTCCCCTTGCCGGTGACCGACACCGCCCCAAGAGATTTGCCGTGAAACCCGTTTACCGTGGATATAAAATAGTGATTGCCCGA
>CALZJV010000724.1 GCA_945787595.1 uncultured Desulfobacterales bacterium
GCCGTGTCATCACCAAAGTAAGTGTTCAACAGCCAGCCGTAATCGAAATTCTTGTCTCTTTTTCTCAGATAACAATATCCCCCAAAAGTGCTCCAGAGATATTTCTTAAGATACTCTGATTTTGTTTGAAAATCAGCATTTTTAAACCGACTTGTTCGGATCGGATTTAAATGGATATAGCGACTCAGCGGCAAAAGATACTCGTCTTCATCGACCAGCAGGGATTTAAACCGCCCTTGCCTCCGGCTCGACTCCGTCCCGTAGGGGACTACTACGCCCCGGCTTCCGGCTCGTAGAGCCTACACTTCGGAGAGAGGGGAAAACCTAACCTCCGGCCTGGAAGCGGCCTCGGAGAGAAAAACATGGCCCGTGCGGCCATTGCGGCGATTAAACCTCACGGTGTAAGTGACTAAAAAATGCCGCATGAACTCGCTTAGATTCGCTTGGGGTGTCTGGACAAGCAGGTGGAAATGATTGGACATCAACACATAGGCGATGAGTTTAATACGGTAGGTTTCACAGCTATCTGCCAAGCCATCGAGAAAAACCTTTCGGTCTTTGTCGGTTAGAAATATATCCTCTCGACGGTTGCCCCTGTTCATTACGTGATAATACGCACCAGGATATTCTATTCTCAGTGGTCGCGCCATGATGTCTTATTGGCATAGCATATCCAATTTGTCAATATCAAAGATCTGACCCCTCCTTCTTTTGACCCCTTCCTTCTTTTTTAGGATGGATTTAGGTAGCCACGTACAAAATGGCATGGGATTTGCTTTATGTAAGGTGAGGAAATCAGGTAGAGATTATTTCCATGCGGATAATGCATTGAAGGCGAAATATCAATGGTCATCCAAAAAGCGGTCAAAGCCAGAAAAAAGAACTAATGATTGAGGCTATCAAACGCATCCTTAATGATGAAGTTGATCAGGAATATCGACAAGTGACGCAGAGACTGCGGTTGTCACAAAAGTGGAAATTCAACCGTCACAGGTTTAAAAAAGCAGAGAATTGGATAGCCAGGAGAATGAAATGAATGCTGAAATAGAGAAAATCTGGAAAGCCCTGACCAATCTTGACAAAGCCGATGTCCAGACGACCGCCCTTTGTCACGCGATTGTAACCCTGCTGATCGAAAAAGGCATCGGATCCCAGGAAGAGATCGCAGAAGAGTTGGAAAAAAGCATTCCGAAAGTCATGACGGTCCGCAGGGAAATTGCCAATGCGATGTCCGACCCGCGCTCTATTTTAAACACAACCGTGAAAGACGAAACAGTTCATTGATAGGGAGATACGAATGGATGTCAAGGCAATAGCAAAAAAGTATATTCATCACAGGAACCTGCTCGTGCGCGGACAGATAGAATTGAGCATGATCATGAGTCTGATAAATACAGGGCTGCTTTTGGGCTTATTCTTAAAAAACGTTCTCAATATTCCAACAAGTTATGTTGTCTACATCATTTTAGGATGCGTGACACTGACGGCATTCTTACAGTATCTTTTCGGGTGGTATTATGAACAAAAAAAGCTTTTCGATGAAGATAATAACTGGATGACGGATAGAACCCCGGTTTTTCAAAAACTCATAAACCAGAAGGCGAACAGGTAAAGCGAATATGGATGCTGCCACGCATAAAATCTGGAAGGCCGTGACGAGTCTCGAACAGGCCGATATTCACTCAACCGCACTATGCCATTCAATTATCAACCTGATGATAAATCAAGGCGTTGTGACAAAGGAAGAGCTTACGCGACAGATAGAAAAGAGTGTAGCCAAAGTCGTTTCGGTTCACAAACAGATCGCCAAAGCTATACAGGATCAGAATTCAGCTGCCGGCGCTAATGCAGAGCTGAAAACACTGCAGTGATTTAAACCTAACTTGAGTGATTGATTGACAGGCCAAACTGTCAGAAGCAAAGTGATTTGGAAGGATTTTGTATTGATGCGGGATAGTTTTGGCGCCAACCATAAGGGACTCCTCGGATAAAACCGGGGTAGTACAAAATAAAAAAGGATACCAAGATAAGTGTTTAATATCCTTGAATTATTATGGTGCCGAGGGACAGATTTGAACTGCCGATGCAAGGATTTTCAGACCAAATTTTAGAAAATTCAAAAATGTCGTAATTTCAAGAAGTTGATTTTATTCCAATTTTTCAACTAACTTTTGGTTTCGTTTGGAACTGTTTGGAAATATTTGACTGACCATGACGGGCACAAATTGGGCACAAATTGAGCGGCAGGTTAGATTCTCCATGGATTAAACAGTGGGACACCACTGGGTTTCATATCGGAAATATTTCTAGTCACAATTGTCATTTTGTGGAAAATACCCTGAGATGCAATCATTATGTCAACCGCAGGTAAGGTTATTCCTTTTTTTTCGCAAGATCCCAGAACCTGCCCCCATACATGGGCTATGTCCACAGTGATTTCGAGAATCCTTTCCTTGAATCGTTCCTGCAGGTCATTGTTCAGCCAGTTCTGTAATTGTTGCTTTTTCTTTCGGCCATCCGGCAATTTGGATATTCCTTTCTGTATTTCACCAATCGTGATTACGCTCAGGTAAAGGCTTTCTTCATCTTGTGAACGAACCCACTGGGCCACGCGAAGATCTGGCTTCGTTTTCACCAATTCGGAAATCACACATGTGTCGATTAAATAATTCAAATCACCACCTCTCGTGAACTGTCTTTTTTGCGCGTCAGGTCCAGATCTTCGCCCCGTAGTGGCGATTCTTGAAAAAAGTCGACGATATTAACTTCGGGCCTCACCAAGCTCTGATACTTTTCAACCGACATAATTACGACGGTTTTTTTTCCGCGTCGGGTAACAACCTGCGGTCCATCCCGTAACGCTTTGTTGACAATTTCACTGAAACGGTTTTTTGCATCTTGTAGCTGCCAATGTTCCATATTCATCACCTCCCAAAATAAAGGCCATATCTGGCTAGACTGTCCAGATAGTAATTTATATCCCCCACCCTGTCAAGCGTCAAATTGTTGGAATTAAAAAAGCACCTACGAAT
>CALZJV010000725.1 GCA_945787595.1 uncultured Desulfobacterales bacterium
GTGGAAGCCCTGATTGATCCCGGAACAACCTTACAGCAGTTTTTACATGACACCCTGGCAATGACCGGCACCAAGGAGGGCTGCGGCGCCGGCTTGTGCGGCTGCTGCACCGTTATGGTGGATGGTATGACGGTCAAATCCTGTCTTGTCCTGGCGCTTCAAGTCAGGGGAAAATCCGTTCAAACCATTGAAGGACTCGCCCAGGAAGAAGTTTTAGATCCGGTTCAAAAAGCGTTTATCGAAAACGGCGCCATTCAATGCGGGTACTGTTCGGCCGGGATGATCATGTCAAGCAAAGCGCTTTTGAAAGAAAACCCGCATCCATCGGAAAGCCAAGTTCGACATGCCCTGTCGGGAAATCTTTGCCGTTGTACCGGATATCACAAGATCGTCAAGGCCGTGCTGAGTGCCGGCCATAAATAAAGGCAGGTCTGGGCTTTTACCTAGGTTTTAGAAATAAGGGAGGTCGGTGGCATGAATTCCAAGAAAGAATATCAGTATATTGGGAAGTCTGAATACAATGTTAACGCGACGGCAAAAGCAACGGGCCGGGCGAAGTACTGCTCAGACATGCAACTTCCCGGGATGCTTTACGCCAAGGTAAAACGGAGCCCGTATGCCCATGCCAGAATTGTGTCCATTGAGACCTCGAAGGCCGAACAGCTGCCGGGTGTCAAAGTGGTGATCGTGGGCGATGAGAAGACCTGTCCCTTTCGCTTCGGCGCCGGCGTCGCAGATGAACATGTGCTGGCCAGAGACAAGGTCCGATATGTCGGTGATCCGGTGGCGGCGGTAGCCGCCGAAAGCGAGCAAATCGCCCAGGAGGCGGTGGATCTCATCGAAGTGGAATACGAAGAACTGCCGGCCGTTTTCAATGGTGAGGAGGCCTTTAAGCGCAACCCACCCGCCGTTCTTCACGAGGATTTAAAGAGCTACCAAACGCTGCGTTCGGTTCCCCCCAAGTTTGATGAAAAACGTCCCAATGTTTTCAACTACTTCAGAATTCGGCGAAATAATGCCGAGGACGGATTTAAAGTGGCGGACTTCGTATTTGAGAACCGCTTTGAGACGGCCATGATCCACCATGTCCAGATGGAATCCCATTGCGGAGTGGCCATGGTTGATGATAGCGGCAGGCTCACGGTGTGGGGCACCAGCTCGAAACCTTACGGGATGCACCGGGATATCTCGGAATCAAGAGGCCTGCCGCCATCGGCCGTCAGGATAATCATACCCGCCCACGTGGGTGGAGGCTTCGGCGGACGGGAACCCAAGGCCGAACAGATTGCCGCCTCCCTGGTCCTGGCCCAGAAGGGATATCCGAAACGTCCGGTCAAGATGAAGTTCACCCGGGAGGAGCATTTGAGTACCACGACCACCCGGGCCCATTATATTGTGGACATCAAGACAGGTGTAAAAAAGGACGGGACAATAGTGGCCAATAAGATGAGGCTGCTTTTGGTCGGAGGCGCATACGCGGGGACCGGTTACCTGACGGCAAGAAACGCTGCTTTCGGACCTGCTGCAAATTATAAGATACCCAACTTCAGTCTTGATGCCTACGGTGTGTATACCAATCAGCGTATGGCCGGTTCATTCCGGGGATTCGGTAATGCCGAGTCCCTTTGGGGGATGGAATCGCAGATGGAAATCGTTGCCGAAGCCTTGAACCTGGATCCGCTGGAATTCAGGCTGATGAATTGTATGGAAGAAGGGGAATTGAATGCCTTCGGGGAGACGATGCATAGCGTAGGGGGCAAAGAGTGTCTGCATGCTGTTGCAGAGGCCATTGAATGGGGAAAGAAGACGGAAGGAAAAGAGCCCCACCTGAAAAGGGGCAAGGGCATCGCCCTGGGCAACAAGTACAGCCTCGCGCCGACAGCCTCCGCAGCGATCATCAAAGTACACCCGGACGGATTGGTTGAATTGAGGACCAGTACAGTGGATTTAGGGCAGGGCTCGAGCACGATATTTTCCCAGATGATCGCGGAAGAATTCAAGATCCCTGTTGCAAAGGTTCGGGTGTTGAATCCGGATACCGATATTACACCCTTTGACCTGGGCACTTCTTCCAGCCGCTCAACCTTTAATATGGGCAATGCAATTATAATGGCTTGCCAGGATGCCAAAAGGCAGTTGTTCAAACTGGCTGCCAAGGAACTGGAGGCTGCTGAGGGTGATCTTGAAACAGCGGATTCCAAGGTCTTTGTCAAAGGTTCTCCCGGCCGGGGCATCCAAATCAAAGATCTTTTCATTCCGATGGTCATCGGCGGGTATACCTTAAAGGAAGGTGCCGAAATTCTGGGCAAGGCAACCTATTACCTTCCCGGCGTGATGCCGGATCCGGAAACCGGTGCTTCCGAAAGACCGGCCTCGTTCTATATGTTTGTGGCTCAGGCAGCAGAGGTTGAAGTGGACACCCAAACGGGCAAAATCAGGATCATCAAGATTGCCACCGCCAATGACTGCGGAAAGGCCATAAACCCGATGCAGGTTGAAGGACAACAGGAAGGCGGGGTCCTGAGCATGGGGATCGGCAGCACCCTGCTGGAGGAAGTCATTACGGATAACGGGGTCATGCTCAATCCGCAATTTGCCGATTACAAAATTCCGACAACTCTGGACTGCCCTGATCTGGATGATTACAAATCCGCCATCATCGAGACCGCGCATCGAGAAGGGCCCTGGGGCGCCAAAGGCGTCGGTGAAGGCACCATGGTGTGTACATCGCCGGCCATCGCAAATGCCATCTATGACGCGATTGGAATAAGGTTTCATGATATTCCCATCACGCCGGAGAAGCTCCTGGGGGCGCTCAAAGAAAAAAAATCCTAAGGATACTAGGCTTTCTCAAAGACCGTATTTTAAGAAGGGGCGTCTGTTGGCGCAGCGAGTGTGCTAACAAGAAAACAGTTTAGGTTTCAGGTGTCAGGTTTCGGCCTGCCCTGGTGCGATATGACGGATTATCACTGTTCGCTGCAAGAAATCCCAATATTTTCCTTTCTTCCAGATTCATACAAGGTTAGGTCTG
>CALZJV010000726.1 GCA_945787595.1 uncultured Desulfobacterales bacterium
TCAAATCTCATTTTGACCAATTCATTGAGTTTTACAATAAAAACCAAGTCTGAAATGAAAATACCCCTAAACGAAGCAAGTCATTCAGCTTGCGCATACCATTAATAATAAAAGCCTGCATAAAAGTGTCACAAGAAACGAATAAAATTTTGGGTTGTACTCTTACAGCTACATATATATTTGGCTTGCCCGGAGCATTAGCATGGATAACAAATACATCCTGGGCCGGATTTTTCTTTTTTATGTCTCTATTACTTTTTCTAGGTCAAATTTGGTCGATATATCAGGGTGTACAGAGCAAAAAATGGCCCACTGCTGAAGGAATAGTGATTCAAAGTTGCGTGCGTATAAGTCCAGGCGGAGACAGTGGTGACATCTATGAGCCGCGAATATCTTATGGGTACTCAATTTCCGGCAAACCATATGAAAGCAACAGCATCTCATATAAACAGAATCCAAACACAACAAGCAGAGGGCCTGCTGATAATGTTATCTCAAAGTATCCAAAGGGATCCCGTGTAAGAGTCTATTATGATCCAGATAATCCTACTAATGCTGTTTTGGAGACAGGTTTGGGTGACGGTTGGCCATTTTTATTATTGATGCTTTTTTTCGCTACAACAATCGGAACCGGAATTTGGGCTTATGTTGTATGGCCAGGCTTAAATTTTGATAATATTCGTGGTCTTTTTTCTCTTCAGTAATTCTGAAATCAGGTAGAATTCTTGGCTACCCATTACCATTCTATCGGCTCGTACCGGCCACGGAAACCACACATTCTTCAACGACTCTGAGTAAAATTGGTTTTTGAGACCACAAGTAGATTTGGTTTTCTGCGCCTAATACACACCACGTCTTAAATCTTATCAATGTTTTATTGGGCACGAAAAGCTCTAATTTTATATGTGCAAAAATTTGTTAAGTTAGCTTATGTAATGTATAATACTGTTATTGTCATCACTTAGCTTAGATGCCAATTTAAGCAAGCTAACGAAATCTTTAATGTCAGCGGAAGAGCCGTCGTGTTTTTCCCAAAAGAGTATGCATATATTGCATCATAGTAATCCATAAAGCTCCCGGCGCCAGTTGTACTATTTGAGATGCACCCTTGAACATCCGACCAGGCATTCAGACAGATATTGACAAGCGGCGTTGCTGATTTCGACCGTTTCAGGCAAATGAAATGCAGCGAAAACGATTTAAACATCAGGCTTATATTTTCTGCCACATGTTTTGTGGTTGGCAGTTATACTCCGATTACCAAAGATTGGCGAGATGGCACAATGGAAAGCTTACTATAAACATATTGAACAATAAATGTTTTTTCAATCAGGAACCAACGGAGCCTTTGAGCATAGGCACAGCCCTCAATAATTGGCTATTAAATGACTTGCGATCAAACAATATACCTCTGGAAACAATTGATGAAGCTGTCTTAGAGGTCGAATTCGATGTCGCACGAGACCCACGCTCTCGGCGTGGTGTTACTATTATAGATCATAACTTTAACTGTTTGGGAAGGGTGAGTATTGGAAAGGATTCGTATTTTTGCAGGTTCCGTGACATATCAGGAAACCAAGAAATTATAGAAATAGGTCACTTAACAAGCGCATTTACAACTGGCTCCCAGGGTCTGCGCCCTGCTCGTGGCTGAGCTTGGCCGTAATCATATGTTCGATTTACTCTTTTTTAACGATGAACTCACCTCTCTGATAGATTGTAAAATATGTTTTTCGTCGTGTCCACCAAAAGGGGCAAAGTCCACATGAAACATCAGCAAAAAGTTATTAAGTCTGGAACGTGGTTGTACAATGGCCAGGTTGAGAAATTCGTTCAAATTATCAAACAAAATTGGGATTACTATTACGATGAAGGTTACGATACGGATCCGCCGGACTTAAACGAAGCGGGCGACGCCTATTATATAGTTTACGATGGTCCAGATGAGCAAGGGAGATATTATCCACAGTCCAAAACCTGTCTATCACTTCAGGAAGCTATGAGGTTGGCTAAAGAGACAATCGTGGGCGACATTTGTTGGCTCAGTTGAATTTTTTAATTTACAAGGCATACGACGTTTTTGGGCCCACTGAATATCTAAAAATTTGCATGGTGACCGAGAGCAGCAGGATGAACAGGGATACCTAATATTTTGCTGCAGTGAACCTGGGACCTCATTGTAGTTTTATACCTCTATCCTTGGGAGCGATATTAGAAAATGAATATTAAATTACCAATCGTTCTATTATTTGGGTGGATTCTCATTAATATATCGGCTTCAGCAGATCAATTTGATCCAGAATTTGAGGGTGGAATCGATACGACGATAAATGACATAGCTACTGGCGGTTTTTGGAAGGACGGAATGAATTACGGAAAGTGGCGTCTAATTGTTAGAAATCTTGGATGGGAACATACGAGGAGTTTTATGTATCTTCAGTGGCTAAAAATTGATGACAAAGATAAAGTTTTGATAGAATTCAAAACTATACCAATTACTGAATTTAATTCTGGCAATTGGAGAAATGTTATTGACGTTGAATATCATGATGACGACTTTGCTATCCATTATTCGCTACGAAGCAGTCGAGAAAAGATTCATAAGGCTATACTCAGACCTGAAATGCCAGGTGAATATCAGATCAAGTTTTAACCTAATTATAACGGGATGAAGAGCTTATCAATAGTTTGCACGCAGATCGAAAAAAAGCTTCACTTTTCGGTTACCTTGCTTCGCTCGGTTGTTGGTGAAACTCTCATTCGATGAAAGTATGGAAATGTACAAGCCAGAAAAATTAGTTTGGTCTGAATCTGACTTTGAAATTATGGGTTGGCATGACTGTCCGATTTATGGAATCCTCTTTGCTGATAATGTCACTCTTGATATTGACTATATTTTCAAATGGATCCTGAACGATCAAAATGGATACCACGAATTCTGGATCTCTCCCGCAACCCTTGTTTTTGATCAAGCACGAAACCTCAAAATCGAAATAGACTCAGATTTTATTAACGGATTGGGAATTGCTGATACCATATAGAAACACAGGAAGGAGATATTCATTTAGTAGCATCTGGGTATAGACAATACATCAGAAAAAATCCTGTAATTAAAAAATCACAGGGCTTAACAGATAAAGAAAGAGATGGTTATTCCTTTACAACTATATAGAAAATTATCCAACGTCGACTTTCAGGCGGGCTAGGTTCTCTCGTCGCTGAAGCAGGCTGTTATAAATCAAATGAAAACCAGAAACCTCATTTACTTTGTCATTATCTATTCATATTTTCTATGCTTTAATTCCTTCGCCCAAGCAAATGATATTGAGAATAAATTCATTAATGCGGGATTGGTCGATGTCAACAATATTGATAATACGGTTAAAGTCGACCTTGTAAATTCAGATCCAAAAAAGAATTATTTTCGGGAAAACTACTACAACGGGTTAAGCAAAGCATATTTGATAACCTGTCACTGCACCTGACACCAAGGGCCTGGTGGCCCTCTGTATGATTAGTTTATCGCTATAAAGATTAAAATGATATGCGGCTTGGAACGACACTTATCTACTTGATATTGTTCATTATCGGTTGCATCAAAACAGAGGTTTATCCCCCTGCAAGTCAATGCCCTGAACAAGCTTCATCAGTAGTATGTCAGGAATTCAACATTTCTGATGTTCCCTGCGATTCTCTCTATAGCCTTGTTAAGGTGCTTACAAAACTGCTCGAAGGAAGTACGGAAGAGGTTGTAGAGTGGTCTCTTGAGCCTAAATTTGCGGTATGGACTTTTAAAAGAAAGGATAATGAAATAGAACTCTCAGTGAGTTGCCCGGCTGGCTCAATTCCCGTTCTAATTTTTCAGTGCGAAGCTGTGAATATGATTCAAAGGATTAGCAAGAGTCTGAGGGAGTTGGGGGTTAATCCTGTTTGGAAGGAAGATGATGCTTCTGAGAGAATATGGTCATGGGATTTTCCCAGTAATTTACTAAAGCTATTGGAAAAAAAACTAGCTAATAACGAACCACCGAGTTAACTCTGAGCGGGAAACCAGAGCGGTTAATATTTTTCCCTTTTTATCTCAATCACTGCGCCCCTGGTAGCGTATCTTATTTTCCCGCTAGGTTACACGGACCGTTAGGTCTCGGTAATTGAAATGGCACAGATTAAAGAACTCGACGGCGCGAAGATCCTACTTAAGACCAAAAACGATCGATCACAATGTTTCGGTCTCGTCGGCAGTAGCCGAATCACCGCTTTAGCCATCTGCCAGTATGCTGCTGAGCCATCAGTGACGTATGTTTTCGCCTGTGATCGTCACTGGAAGGTTGTCGGCGATCTGGCCTTCTCCAGTGTAACAGAGGCTAAAGCTGGCGCTCTCGAATACTATGAACAGACTAATATCGAATGGTTATGCGAAACCGCGAAGTACAGAAGCTGATTGACGCTGTGGAAGCTGTGCACGGGCCCGTGGCACTGTACGGGTCAGATTTCTCAGAGGAACACGGCACGTGCTTCAAAATCGCTGGCGCAAGCGCGACTTTTTCGGTACACACGCAAGAGGGAAATCTTCCATCTAATCAATATGACGTTCAGGTCGAGGGCGTACCGCCGGGAGACTACCTGTATACTTCGGTTGTATCGCTGGACACCTTCCTCAGGATGGTCGAGCGGATGCGAGGCCCCGAGGATCAGTGGCCGAGATTTGATGAAGAATCCAGC
>CALZJV010000727.1 GCA_945787595.1 uncultured Desulfobacterales bacterium
CGACGCATGACTCGGGGCCACGGCTGGTCGCTAACCATTACCATGCGGAGGACTTTCACCCCCTACTCTTTGCCGGCTTTTACCGGCGCTTTCGATCTGTCCCCTCCCTCCTTTCCACTCAAATTAGTCTATTCAGAATCATTACCAACATTTTTCGGATGCCAGAAAACGAGAAGCGCAAATCAAAGGCTGGAGCCGCGCTAAAAAGGAAGCGCTCGTGTCTGGTGACATGGTCAAGCTGCGGAATCTTTCTAAATCCAGAAATATAAAGAAATTCTAAATTTTTACAGTGAGGCCATGCATACCGCTTCAACAATCACATCCGGGGGCTGGCGAGGCTTAAATTGGCGAAGCTGTGAGATCTGCTTTATCTCTCGCCGGTTGGACAAAAAGTTCTCTTTAATCTAGTTTACAAATTCAACACCGCCGAGAATAAATCCGCCTGTCATATCTTTGGCAGGATTTTCAAGATTGGCGATGTCAACTTTTTCAACATATTCACGATAATTTTTAGCGGTACTTCTATGATAAATTGCGCCGGGGTATTCGACGCGCCATCGCTGAAAACCTTTTGGATATTAAAGTGGGGGTTTTACTTATATTTGGTTACGGAAGGCTGTCAAACTTGGAGGGCGGTGTCAATGGTTAATAATTAAGATGGGCGACCCCTTTGTTTTCCTGCAAACGTATTAGCCAAATTGTTCATTTTTAACGTTGTAGATTTAGTATCAAAATTAAAATTTTATTCTTGAGATCTTTATGGATCCCATGCGATATAAAATATCTACTTTACTTATAGTGGTTATAAGTTGTTTTTAAAATTATTAAACATTGATGTTTATAGATGATAATTTGGCGTAAAAATTTATACGTGCTTTTTGGGGTCCAGATGCTTTCAATGGTAGGCTTCAGCATGGTCTTTCCATTTCTGCCCCTTTATATAAACGAGATTGGGGTCAAAACTTGGGGAAGCGTTGAATTTTGGGCTGGAATGGTTTTTTCTGCCCAGGCAATTACCATGATGATTTCTGCACCTCTTTGGGGTGCCGTGGCCGATCGTTACGGAAGAAAGATTATGCTGATTCGAGCTACACTGGGCGGAGCCATTTTGATTACTTTAATGGGATTTGTCCAAAGCGCAGAACAATTGACATTTCTCCGTGCTGTTCAGGGACTTGTGACCGGTACAATTCCTGCGGCAAACGCTCTTGTTGCGTCATCAGCGCCTAAAGGGCATTCCGGCGAAGCGCTTGGTTTACTGCAGACCGGAACATGGATCGGTGTTGCTGTAGGTCCTCTGATCGGCGGAGTAATTGGCGACGCATTTGGTTTTCGGGAAAGTTTCTGGGTTACCGGAAGCCTGCTGGCCCTCTCTGGTCTTTCGATCATTTTATGGGTTCAAGAAGACTTCAAACCCGCCGGCACAATAAAACGTCAATCTTTTTTTGATAGTTTTAGAGTGTTATTGTGGGCACCCAATATGTTCTACCTTTATATGGTGGCATTTCTGGAAACAGCAGGACGCATGCTGTTTTTCCCCATAGCTGCGCTTTTCATTATGAAACTTATGGGATCGTCTGCCGGGGCCGCGACAATAACCGGTATAATGATGGGAATCAAAGCGATTACCGGCTCCGTGAGTGCTGTTTGGTTAGGACGTATTGGGGACCGTATCGGACATTTGAGAATTTTGTTGTATTCCATAGTAGCATCGGTTTGTTTTTATTTGCCTCAGGCTTTCGTTAACTCCGCCTGGCAATTGATATTGCTTCAGGCTTTATCAGGCTTCGCAATTGGGGGAATGATTCCCTCTATCAATGCATTGATGAATTTGCAGGCTCCTCTAGGAAATCAAGGCGCTACATATGGCATAAATGCCAGCATTACAGCAGCTGGTCGCAGTATTGCACCATTACTGGGTGCGACATTTGCGATGTGGTTTGGCATGCGAAGTGTGTTTGTTCTAGCAGCGGCAATTTATGGCCTGGCAGCGCTGGTCGTTTTGTATATTCGGGCCCATGGGGACGGTCAGGGGGAAGGAAAGGGGTCAAAGGAAAGGGGTCAGATCTTTTAAATTGATATTTTATCGATTTGTTCCAGGATTCTATGAAATTGTTTCTTCAATTTACGACTTGATTTTAGTTTAATTTTCAGACGCGCCCGGCTCTGGCTGACAGTGCTTTAATCTACGCCAATGATCGCACCAATTTCTTTCTGATTATGGTTACTGTATCGATAACTTAGCTCCATGGCCATCTGCCTTAAATCTTTCAGCTTTGTTTTTCGATCCAGCAAATCCTCATCTTGTGCATGTCCTGCCTTAGCAACTTCTCCTATAATATGCTCAGCATGCTCAAGATCCGAGCCGGTCGTGGGACCCATGGCTTTTGACCTCTGATTTATAATACATTTTTTCGAAGTGCTGAGTGTGGTTTGTATACATCTGTGATCGTAAGGGTCAGCTTTTTGAAGGGTTCGCCGGGCATAAGTGGCGGGCGAGTTAATTCACTTGCGTTGTAGAAACAACTGAAGCGGGAATCAATGAAAATCTTTTAAAACCGCAAGATATAGTTCGCCCATCTTCATGCCAGTGTTATTCCATTTATATACAGGTTAGCACTTTTAAACTAAGATGTTTCTCAATAGGTTTAAAATCTCTGTCGTTATGCAAAATCATGATATCGTTTTCGATTGCAACTGATGCTATCATGCAATCTACAGAATTTCTTATCGTAATTCCTTTACGGCGAAGATTCCTATAAATTTCTGCAGCACCCAAAAAAACCGTGTACGGCATCGGTAAGAAAATCATGACATTGAATAGTTTCTGTGTTTTTCGGAATTCATTTATTTCCCGAATACCTTGAAGCACCTCCGTTAAAATAATTCCGCAGATACAAATATCCTCCCTTTTTTTTATTAAGCTCTCAAGAACTGCTACATGCGGCAGTTGTCTTCCAGCAAAAAAATCAATCCATACCGTTGTGTCAATTAATACCATCATCAGTTGCGACCCC
>CALZJV010000728.1 GCA_945787595.1 uncultured Desulfobacterales bacterium
CTCCGGTTTCCGGGGACAGAATTAACGATAAACTTCTATCGGTGGATGTTATAATCCCTAAGCCTAACTGTTCTTGCCATTATAATGATGAATATGAAACTTTATTTAAAACGGATAGGAGCCCCTGTATGCTTTTTGGCCATTCTGCTAACCCACCCCGCTGTGCCATCATTTAGAGCCGAAACGGCCGGCCAAACGCCCTTGATATCTCTGGATGCGAAAGATCAAAACTTGAAGGGTGTCCTTGAAGAAATTGCAGAACGTACCGGCTACCGGATTTATCTTAATGAAGACTGGGAAAAAAAACCGATTTCGATCAAGTTGGATAATGAAACTTTAAGGGGTTCTATCAGCCGGCTTCTCAGAGGCCTCAACTATGCCATCACCTGGGATGAAAGTAAAAAAACAATTACACTATTCATCTGCCACCCGGGTAAGTGCAGCGGTATCATGTGGGATGTTTCGCTTTCAGGCCAAGCAGCCAAATTTTTACAGCCTACCAGCACCATAGTAGAGTGAGCACTCCTCCTGCGGAGACAATTTCGCTTTAGATTATTATTTTTTAAGCATTTGTCATCTAGGGTTTCCCATTTGCTTCGGCCCGCCCTGGCCTATGCCTCGGAGAGTGCAGCATAATATAAATATCTATTATTATTATAAATGTTTCAAAATCTGGGGCTCTGGAAATAGGTCTATGAAACTCAGGTCTGGGCCCGGGTTTTTAAATTTCGTATTTCGCATTTTCAATAGACAGCCTTTTTCTTACCTGATCAGTAGGATTTTTCTGGGTCCACCACCAGAAGTGGAGGGTATAGACCAAACTAAGAAATACGAAAGAATTAACCTGGATCTCATTATTCTTATCGGGGGAACTGTTTTTCTTATACCCTTCCTGTTCTCTCACGCCACCATCGATCCGGTGCTGTCAATCAGATTCCTGGCCTGGTCTGCACTCGCCATTATAATTATTCTACTTATTTTTTTCCAGGGCTCACGTTTGAGCCATCGCTATGATTTTACCGTCATTTTTCGGGCAATTTTTCCGACTGCGCTCGGATACGCCGCAGTGTCGGGTTTGTCTTTGATCGGGGCAATCAACCTTGCCGATGGGATTTTTGAATGGCTGAAGATATTATTATCATTCATATTTTTATATGTTGCCTGTCTCATTCTGGTCCGCAATAAGGCCGGTCTTTTAATTTTAACCAAATCTGTGATAGTGACGGCCTTTATTTTGGGGCTCATTGGCATCGGCCAATACTTCCAGATAGCATTCACCGCAATACCCGGAAACCGATCCATATATGCCACTATGGCCAACCCAAATCTGTTTGGGTCAGCTCTTTTTCTAATGCTTCCATTCATTTTTTTCGGAGTATTTCAATTCTCAAACGGCTGGTTCAAACTGAGCCTGATTACCTTAACGGGCGTCTTTTATGCCGTCGCTGTTTCGGAGAGCCGGGCGGTTTGGGGGGCGATCCTAATTTCATTTGTCGTAACGATATTGCCGGCTCTGTGGCTACATCAAAAACTGAAAATATCGCAAACTGAAAAGAAATCCTACCTTCGGCGTTTGCTGGTGATACTACTCGTTTTTCTTATTTCCGTTTCGGCAGCTATTTGCTCCCATCTCACCGTAAATAAGCATCTTGACCATTTTTTAAATAGGTCGCACCCGGCTGCATTTAAAAATTTAGACCCACCGCGGGTAACGCTTGGGACCTTCACTACGCTTCACGGACGCTTGCGTTTATGGCAGAAATCCTTTCAGATGATAAAAGCTGCTCCCATCTTGGGGGTTGGGTTGGGCCAATGGAGGATTGTTTTACCAATTTACGATCAAAAAATTAGAGCGTCTCGTGGCGGGCGGCGTGAAATGCGAGTTCAACGCCCTCACAATGATTTCATCTGGGTGTGTTCGGAAACCGGAGTTTTAGGGCTCTTGGGTTACCTCATGTTTTGGGGCGTCATCATATTTTACAGTCTGCGGATCATCTGTAATGCCGTGGACATACAAAATAAATTGTTCGCGATCCTGATGCTGTTCGGGATCATTGGGTTTGCGGTTATATCCTGTTTTTCTTTTCCCAAAGAGCGAATTTTTCACAACATTTTTTTTATGATTATTGCCGCCGGTCCTGTTACCATCTACCATCAGACCTTTCCTATTCAAAAGACGGTCAATCGCGGCAAAATATTTTCTTTGAACTTGACCATCCTGATCATATTAATCTTTGGTTTTGTCTGTGGGTACACCCGCTTCGAAGCTGAGGCGCACACTAAAAAAGCAATTGCTGCGTACCGGGCAAAGGATTGGAAAGATGTCATTATTGAAATTGATAAAGCTGATCGGCGCTACTATAATCTGGACCCGACCTCAACACCCTTGCTTTGGTATAGAGGGATGGCAAATTTTTCTTTGGGTAGAATCGAGGAAGCACGTGGAGATTTTCTAAAAGCCCATGCCGATCATCCCTACCACATCCATGTCATCAACAATCTCGGGACATGCTACGCAAAATTACTGGATTTTGATACGGCCGTCGAATATTATAAAAAAGCACTTTTCATTTCTCCCCGATTCGAGCAGGCGATCCTCAATTTGGCTGCGGTTTATTTCCAGACAGCAAAATATGGACAGGCCCGTGAAGCGCTTTTGCGCTGCATCAAAATCAATCCACGAAGCAGGGCAGCGGTTTACATCGAGATGGTTGAAGAGAGGATAAAGCCATCTGAAAAATGATACAGAGAGTAATTCCATTTAGAAGCAGTTTCAAACAGAAGCAAATTAAACCAGTT
Organism: uncultured Desulfobacterales bacterium; assembly: GCA_945787595.1. The sequence goes on from CALZJV010000728.1 coordinate 2,800, forward strand.
GGGAGAAAAAAATGAAAAAAATTATTGTCATCGGTGTGGGGGCCCAGGGCAGCACCATCGCCAAACGGATAAATGAGCATCCCGGGGTTTCTGAAATTATTTGTGCGGATTGACTGTTATGTCAATGCACCGGGTTTGGAGGAATCCTTTGAAAAAGCCGGGTTGAGCCATGAGGCCTATCTTACAGGCCAATGTGCCTC
>CALZJV010000729.1 GCA_945787595.1 uncultured Desulfobacterales bacterium
AAATATGCCAAGGTCTCCGACCACACTATCTATCTGTATTTAAAATTATTATTCGCAAATCCGGCAGTCGATTAAAACGATTTGTGTATGAATTTTCCTGCATCAAATTTCCTCTGAAATGGGTTGCTGGGCATAACTATCCGGAAATTAAATGTTTTTGGAAAGAGGGTATTTCCTACATGTTAACCTGCCTGGCTTTAATTACTGCTAAGTGCTGTTCATATGAATAAAGAACCTCATTTCGCTTCTGAATTGATTTTAATATGTTAATAGCGTATTTTATCGGGCAATAACAGAATAAGGAGGCCACAATGGTTGATTTCTCGTTGAATAACAAAATTGCCCTGATAACCGGTGCCAGCAGGGGGATCGGAGAAGCGATCGCCTTAACATTGGCAGAATATGGCGCCCGCTGTATTCTGGTCAGCCGCAAGCTGGACAAACTGCAGGTTGTCAAAGATAAAATCGAGCAAAATGGTGGGCAGGCAGATGCCATGGCCTGCCATACCGGCAATCTGAATCAGATACAGGATTTATTTGAAAAAGTGAGACATACCTTCGGCCGGTTGGACATTCTTATTAACAACGCGGCCACCAATCCCTATTTCGGAAATATGCTCGATGCCGATGAGGGAGTTTGGGACAAGACCAATGAAGTCAACCTCAAAGGCCCTTTTTTCATCACCCAACATGCGGCCCGGCTGATGGAGGCATCCCTGGGAGGTACCATCGTAAATGTGGCCTCCATCAATGGTGTCCGACCGATACCGATGCAGGGCATATATTCCATTACCAAAGCAGCCTTGATTTCCATGACCAAAGCGTTCGCCAAAGAACTTGCCGCCCAAAACATTCGAGTCAATGCCTTGCTTCCGGGTTTGACCCAAACGCATTTTACGGAAGCCCTCATCGAAAATGAATCCATCTACAAGTCTGCAATTCAACAAATCCCGCTGGGCAGACACGCGCAGCCAAGTGAAATGGCCGGCGCAGTTCTTTATCTCGTTTCCGAAGCGGCCTCATACACGACCGGGGCCTGTATCGTGTGTGATGGGGGCAAGTCGGTATGACGGTTCCCTGGAGTCCGCAATTGCGAAGCAAGGACCTGCTAATCGGGACAAGCCGGAAAAAACAAATAACTATCACCAAATTAATGCCATTAACTTAACCAGTGGGTATATAAGCCAGCAAGAATTTTCTTGGCGAAGGCATTTGCTTTAGTTGATATTTTCTTCCAGGCCTTATCGGTTCGACAGTTTTTAGAAAAATATTTTGAAGGTCAGCAAGCGGATGGCGCAAGGACCAGGCCATTTTTGTATTACGCCATTTTACGGATATTGGAGACATTGAGAGGTAGTGATATGACTGATAGGGATGAAAAAATGGATGTTATCGTTATTGGTAGTGGTCTGGCCGGTCTGGCTGCAGCCATCGAAGCCGCTCAGGCTGGTGCATCCGTTATCGTACTTGAAAAAATGAAAGTAATCGGCGGCAACACCCGAATCAGCGACGGATCTTTAGCGGCACCTCTCAACTACTTGCAGAAAAAGTTGGCAATAGAGGATTCACCGGAATTGTTTTATGATGACATGTTGCGCGCCGGCTTGAACCTGAATCATCCGCAGCTCGTCGAAATCGTGGCTCAACGTGCGGCAGAAACCATAGAGTGGACCATCGAACTGGGTGTGAAATACCTGGATCGACTGGACCGATTCGGTGGGCATTCGGTGGCCCGCAGCCTGACCACAAAAAGCCATTCGGGATTGGATATCATCAAGGCACAAACCGACACACTGAATCAACTGGGGGTCGAGATCCGCACCCGATGCCTGCTGACAGATTTCATTGCCGACGGTGGTGGAACAACAGTCAGCGGCGTTGCCGTACGAGCTGGTTACCAATTCCCTGATAAAAACAGCGGAATTAGAAAAAAAATAGGTGCCAATTGTGCTGTTATCTTGGCCACAGGCGGATTCGGCTATGACTTATCATTTTGCAAGCTACAGCGTCCAGGATTAGCTGACTCCACTCAATCAACCAACCACCGGGGTGCGACTTCAGATGGAATCGTACCCGCTTTAAGTATAGGGGCCCTTCCGGTTCATCTTTCCTGGTTACAGATGGGGCCCTGGGGATGCCCAGATGAAAAGGCATACGGTAAAGGAGGCCGATTTGCCTCTTACAGTGTTTACCCAGCGGGTATTCTGATCGATCCGGCTACCGGATGCCGAATTCTCAATGAATGGGCGGATCGCAGAGAACGGTCTGAAGCAATTTTGAAGGCCGGTCATCCTTGTATTGGAGTTGTTGACAGCGATGGGGCAGAAATGGATTTGGAGAGCCTCAAGGTTTGCCTCAAAAGCGGTAAAGTGAAAGCGTTCGAGAATTTATCGGACCTCGCCGAAGCTTATGGGATTCCGAGTGCTCCATTAAACCATACACTAAATGACTATAATATGGCCATTGTCAAAGGCATGCCGGACGAATTCAGAAAACCGCTCGACCAGGATGCTCAGCAATTGAAAAAGCCACCCTTTTATGCCATGAGGCTCTGGCCAAAGCTGCATTACACACCGGGTGGTATCGGTATTAATTCTAAGGCGCAGGTAATTAACCTACGAGGTCAACCCATTCCGGGCCTGTTTGCTGCAGGCGAAGTATGCGGCGGCATACACGGTGCCAGTCGTTTAAGCACCTGTGCCCTGACCGAGTGCCTCGTATTTGGGCGTATTGCTGGTCAGGAAGCCGCATCTTTAAGGCACCGGATTTAGTATCTTGGGTTCCTCATTGACCCTGGCTTTGAAGTTTAGCGCTTGATTACTGTTCATTCATTACAATGCCTTAGGGTCGAGTTCATGCGGTTTCGGTGGTGATTATCCATGCAGCGGGTCGGCTTTGAGAAACTCCCCGACCCCTCAGGTAACTAGAGATTTGAACTACAAAATTATAAAATCGAGATGATTTTGAAATAGGGGAGTCAGCATATTTTCACCATCCC
>CALZJV010000730.1 GCA_945787595.1 uncultured Desulfobacterales bacterium
ACGCTCTATCTCTTCTTATAAATGGACAGAATACCACAATTTCAGCTCATTTTAGTTCATTTCAAATTTCAGCTCATTTTCTCAATTAAATTTAAAATCTTATTTTGAATTATGACACAATTAGGTTTCTATCTGACAGCCGGAAATATTAATTTGAACGTCGTTCCATTGCCTATTTCGCTGTCGATTTCAATCCTTCCGCTATAGTCTTTGACGATACCGTAGCTGATGCTGACGCCTAATCCGGTGCCCTTACCGACTTTTTTGGTTGTAAAAAAAGGCTCAAAAATTTTATTCTTAACCTCCTCCGACATGCCGGTGCCGGTATCCGTGACATGTACCATGACCTGATCGTTTTCAACAAACGATTTTATGGAAAGCCGCTTGGGCGAATTCTGGGAGCCGGGTTGGCTGCTTTTTTCATCCATGGCATCGATGGCATTCGATACCAGGTTGATAAATACCTGCTCCAGCCGGTTGTGTTCCGCCGTGATATCCGGGATATCAGGATAAAGATCAAGAGCCACATCGATATCGTGTACTTTGAGCTGATGGCCCAGCACCTTAAAGACATCCTTGATCGGATCATTGATCTTGACCTTACTGCGCACCAATTCGGATTGTCTGGCAAAATCCCTGACGTGTTTGATAACGCCGGCAGCGCGATCGACATTGGCGACGATATCATTGGCCATGGTCTTTAAGTCTTCATCTGCTATGACCTGCCCCCTTCTCAGCATTTTCAGAAAAAAGTCGGCGCACACCTGGATCACATTCAAAGGCTGATTGATTTCATGGGCCATGCCGGCGGCCATAACCCCCAAGGTTGTCATTTTACCGGCTTGAATCAACTGAGTCTCTTTCTCCACCACTTCGGTGATATCGGTGGTTGAGACCATAATAACGTTACGTTCACCGTATTTTGCAAAACTCATATTTATATTAACATAAAACGGTTTTCCGCCCTTGCGGTAGTGTCGTTTTTTAGTGAATAGAAGCGATTGGTCTTCGGCAAGATTCTTTAATCCCTCGGCCAGTTCCTCATCCTCATCGGTGTCTTCTCCTATCTGGAGAAACGGCAGGCCCAGCAATTCTTCCCGGGCATACCCGTAGCTATCCTGGGCCCGTTGATTCATATCCAGGATTTTAAAGTTTTTGCTGCTAAGTATAAAAATCGGATTGGGATCACTGTTAAACAGGGTACGATATTTTTCCTCCGATTTAATATACTGCTCCTGCAGCATGGCGTTTTCTATCGCTACGCCAATACGATTGCCGATCAATTCCAGAACGTTTTTTTGTTCATGGCTGAAATACATCGGTTTTTTACTGCCGATTCGAATGACGCCAAAGGTTTTCTTCTCCTTGCTGCTGATGGGGACGTAGGCAAGTGAGGCTATCTTTTCTTCTTCCAAAAGGCAGATTTCATCCGGACAACCGTCGGGTAATTCTTCATAGATGGTGTACTCATTGCTCCGGGCAACACGGTGTATGATACTGTTTTCGTCAAGAACGCTGACTTGCTTGCACGCATTCTCCGACAGTCCCTGGCAGAAGCGCAGATAGTATTTTCCATCTTCATCCAGCATATAGATACAAATACCGTCAGCTGACAGGAATTTTAACAACTCCTCGACGGCCTGGTTGATCCTTGATTCCAGATCCGCGGGAGCATTCAAGGCACTGTATATGGTACATAGTGTGCTTAGCTCCCTGTTATGCTGTTCCCGTTCTTCTTCAGCCTTTTTGTCTTCGGTTTTGTCCCAGAGAGTCTCAATGGCTCCAATGATGGTGCCGTCGCTATCTTTTATCGGGGCCGCCGTAAACCAGCACCATTTTCCGTTTTCCCCCAGGCGGGGGAAAAATACTTCAGCTTCATAGGCCTCTTCGATCAGGGCCGACTTGCGCCATTTTTCACCGTACAATTTCTGAATTTCATCTTCACTTATTTGGTCCAGGATCACATCAGCCATGGTAGGACGCGCTGTGCCCCAGAAGGCTGTAGACGGCCAGCTGTTTCCAACCATCGTTTCGGCCGGTGTGCCCGTGAGTTTTTCCATCGCTGTATTCCAATACGTAACGATATGGTCCTTATTAAGGACAAACGTCGGAATGGTGCTGCCCTTAATTATTTGTGATATGGCCCTTTCGCTTTCGATCAACTCGCGTTCTATTTCCACGTAGCGGTTGCTTCGCTCCGTTACCACTTCTGCTAATCGATTGGCGAACTGTTCGAAAAGGCTATCCATATTTGCAGCGCTGTATTTATTCTGGCGCAGCTCTTTTAATGCCTTCTTCTTTACCTTCTCCACCTGGAGCGAAGTCCATATGGTTCGGGACTCAACGTGGTCAATAAATTTTAGCCCTTCAGGTTTGGTTGCTTTTATCAGCGCAGCTAGCTTCACATCGGTTGTGATCTCCATCAAAATTTGTAAATTTTCAAGCTGATAGAGATCTCTATAGTCACTGGTGGTGAATACGCCGATTTTTTTGGCGTACAATAATCCTTGCGCCTGGACGTTTTTATCGGCGACCCCTAAAATCGAGGGGCGTTGTTCTTTAAAATATTCACTGAAAAGCGTTTGGAGGAGTTGTTTGCAAAACTCACCCCCGCCGACGATGGCTATATTGGATTTGAGCAGTTCGTTCAGCACACCAAATCACCTTATTCAAAATGAGCGTAATAGTTTAGCCGCTAATGGCCAAAACCCGGATAGACCGGAAATAACAAATTACAAGCACCAATATATTTACCCTGTTAAATTGTTACTGATAGGATAAAATTATTGGCCAGTAAGCTTGCATTCACTAAATTTTCTAGAAAGTCTAAAGTGCCTATTTAACAGGGCAGGTAAATTCCAAATTACAAGACCCAAATCTCAAATAAGATTAAAAGCCTATTTTTTGTGTCTTTGTGTCTTAGTGGTTGAACTTTTACCTACGATTTAAAAAAAGATCAGGGTTATCACCACATAACAAGGGATTAAATATATCAAAGTATATTTCAAAATATAGCCGAAAAAGCTCGGCATGGGTGTGCCTGCCTCTTCGGAAATTGAACGGACCATAAAGTTGGGCGCATTGCCGATGTAGCTGCAAGCTCCGAAAAAGACGGCACTGGCTGAGATCGCTTTCAAATAGATGGCATTTTCCGTCATCAGCAGGGGAACCGCATCAGCTTCAGGCATCCCGGGATAAAAGCTTCCAAGAGCGGTGTTAAAGAAGGTAAGGTATGTCGGGGCGTTGTCAAGAAAGCTTGAAAGGGCTCCAGTCACCCAGAAATAATGCGTGGGCTGAGTCACGGCGTTAATCAGAAAAGCCAGAGCACCCTGGGAACCCGCCTTTAGGATAAGCAAACATGGGATCATGGTGATAAAAATTCCAATAAAAAGATACGCCACTTCAATAATGGGAAACCAGGTAAACGCGTTGTCCTCTCGCAGGTTCCTGGATGTCGATACCAGTGACAGAATGCCCATGATGATTAGCAATCCGTCGCGCGCCCAATCCTGCACGGCTCTGTGGACACCGAAGGTATTAACATCGCCCCAGTCTACCATGCCGCTCATTAGCACGGATCCGATGATACCCGCCAGAAAAATAAAGTTGTGCACGCCATCCAGCTTCAATGGCTCCTTGACATCGCTCTCTACGGGTGCAGTTACGCCTTCCTTGCGGTAATGATACGTATCAAGAACAACGTATATCACTATGAGCATTACGACAACCGCCAGCATATGGGGGAAGATTTTGAACGTCCAAAAAAAGGATACCCCGTGCAGAAAGCCTAAAAAAAGCGGTGGATCTCCAAGCGGGGTCAGTGATCCGCCGACATTGGCAACTAGAAATATGAAAAATACCACCATGAAGGTTCTGTTTTTGCGGTAATCATTTGCGCGCAAAAAAGGACGAATCAATAACATGGC
>CALZJV010000731.1 GCA_945787595.1 uncultured Desulfobacterales bacterium
TCACTATATTTCAGACGCCATTTGACCACTTTGGCGGGCACGGCAATTTAAAGAGAATTTCAGAGCCATTTGATCGCAAGATCAGGTGGCTCTTTTCTTAGATTGCAGGGATTATTGGACTGCAAGGTTATTGGCCCCCAGGACCCCTCAAAATTCAATGAGACGACCTATTGGAGGGTTAAGCCTTTTGACTTGAATCCCTTCCTGGGCTACATTGAACGAAGTCTTGCTTTATTTGTTTTCTGGGGGGTTTGAAACTGTCCAGAAGGAAAAAGCAGGTGTTAATCTTGATAGTTGCCGTTGACTGAGTTCTGATGCTCGGCGGTTTTACTTTTCACTACTGTTGCACCTGAATCTTGTAATGAAGTCTGCGTTTTCCCAACAACAAAGAATCGGCTAGAACAACGGTGGCGGTTCAAGGTCAGGATGAATTGGATGGTGGATACCAGGCCAGAAAATGAAAAATGGGCAATAACTGAAGCAATGTCTCTTGATGAAGCGAACCAACTGCTCCACGAACTACGCATTCGTCAGACTAACCTGGAGATTCAAAACCAGGAACTGAAACGCGAACTGGAAGCATTGAGAGCCCAAAACCAGAAGGGGGCGCCTGCGGAGGGGGACCTTTGGGCCGACATAGAGAGGCAAAAACAGAGCGAAAGTGACCTCTCACCAGATAAAGGCCTGTTGCGGTGTATCATTGATACTATCGATGATCTCATCTATGTCAAAGATATCGACGGTGTTTATCGAGGTTGCAACAAGGCGTCAGAGAGATTTGTCGGCTTGAAGGAATCTGAACAGATCGGTAAAACCGATTTCTTTTTTTTCGAGCGGGATCTGGCAAAAGCAATTCGGGACGCTGACCGGCATATTTTAACTTCCGGTCAAGAGAACTGCGCCGAAGAATGGGTTCCGCTTCCAGGCGGCAAAAGGATGCTCCTGGAAACCAAAAAAGCCCCTTTTTATAAATCTAATGGGGAAGTAGCTGGGATTGTAGGGATATCCCGGGACATTACCGCCCGCAAACAGGGTGAAGACGCCCTGAAAAAAGCCAACCGGGAGTTGGATGCCTTTGTCCACACGGTCTCCCACGACTTGCGTACCCCACTGGCTCCCATTATCGGCTACGCCGAATTCTTGCTTGAAAACTACCAGGAAAAACTGGATGAACGGGCGCTTGAGTGTCTGGCTGAAATTATGTCAGCAGGGGAAAAAATGCTGATATTGATAGAAGACCTGCTCTCCTTGGCTACTGTGGGACAAGTAGAGAGCCCTGCTGAGAATCTTGGCGTTGGTGATGTTGCGAGGTCGGTGGTCTGTGACCTTGCCAAACAACTCTCACTCGCTGAAGTGTCGGTCCAAATAGGAGATCTGCCGTCTATGCTGGTACCTAGAACCCTGTTGGTTCAGGTATTCAATAACCTCATCGAAAATGCGGCGAAATACGGATGTAAAACGGGAGACGTTATTGAAGTGGGCGGCGAACGCAGAGGGGAGAGAGTGAGGCTCTACGTTCGCGATCATGGCCTCGGAATCCCAGCGGAGGAACGAAACCGCATTTTCGGTGTCTTCTATCGGGGCACAACGGGCAAAAATAAACAAGGGACCGGGATCGGTCTGGCTATGGTCCAGAGAATTGCATGCCTTTTAGATGGTCAAGCCTGGGTAGAGGAAACACCCGGGGGCGGCAGCACCTTCTGGGTAGATATTGCTGTCGTTTCTGTTAGCGGCCCTGTCAAGTAAGCACTTTCCAGCAGAGTCTCACTCCGAAATGTCACCGGTTATCAGACACCAAATTGACCACTTCGGCAGTTACGACATTTTGAAGAGAATTTCAGGGCCATCTGATCTTGCTATCAAATGGCCCTTTCTCGCATTGCGGGGGCTATAAAATTCCCTGTTACCCACTATTTGACCAGTCAAAATCGGGTGAAGCAACTTATAGGACATTGAGACCCGGACTGGCCGCTTGCGTGAGGAATGTGTTTTCATGGGCAAGGAGATTTGCTATAAGCATTCTTGACAAGAGTGGGGGGGGATCATTCCACGTTGGCGTTTTCGATATTCCCCTCCTAAAGCTGTAACCTTCTGTCATCAGAAAAGAAATTTAAAAAGATGCCATTGCGTAGCGTATTATTAATTACGGAAAATGGTCCGTTCAATAACCTTTAGGCGTAAATAATTGCTATGGAATATTCGGAAATTGAAAAATTGATGTCACTGATTGGCAGCTTCGGTATAGGTGCCATGCTTGGCGGTGGGATAATATTTCTTTTAATAAAGTCTTATATACCTTCATATCTGTCAGAAAAAGCGAAAAATCTTGCAACTAAAGAAGATATTGAAGTCATCACTGATAAGGTGGAATCAGTAAAGTCGGGCTACGCGCAAATAATAGAAGAGATTAGGAGCAACTATCAGCTAAAATTCGCAGCTGTAGAGCGTGAAAAGAACACAAAAAAAGAAGTATACATGGAGGCGGTCGAAGCTATAACGCGTAGCCAAAATATCATTCCGAGCTTTTCCAATCTTAATCTCAGCGAAGAACAAATTACCTCCAGCATAGCCAGTGATTCGGGAAAAGTCGCTAAAGTTCAAATCGTTGGCTCCAAAGACACTGTTAGAGCAGTTACCAAATACATGGCTGCTATTGGATCAGCTACATTAGATATGATGCTTGAACGTAGTGAACTGGTGTTGCGAAAAAACTCTATCCATACGCTAGAAACCCTGCGCGACAAGTCCCAGCAAGAAATTGATCGCTACATTGCAATAATGAAAAATCTGAACCTGGAAAGAAATACAGATCCGGCACTGTGGGAAACGATCAATGCGCAAGTTGAGTTTGAGCAGAAACAATACGACAAATTTAAGGCAGAAATTGATGGACTATGGCAAATACAAAATAAAGAGCATTTGGAGTTTAGCAGGAAGTGCATGAATAAATTTTTTGAGATTTCAGCATTGCTGCCTAATGC
>CALZJV010000732.1 GCA_945787595.1 uncultured Desulfobacterales bacterium
GAAGGTGAAGATCCAGTGATTTACCAGAAAATGAACCCTGATAAAATGCGAAAGGTTTTCGAGAAACATATCCTTGCGGGTGAAGTTCTGACTGATTATGTCCTCGTATGAAACTTCATTCAAAATTACAGTTTTGCCACCAAGGCACAAAGACACGAAGTGAAGATATGTGTTTTAAATCATTAGATCTATTCTGGATAAGGAACCAATAAATTTAACTGTAATCTTAGTGCCCTGGTGTCTTTGTGGCGGAACAAATAACATTAAAGTTTCTTTTTTGATCAGACTGGCCGCTTTTCAGGCCAGCGCTATGGCTGAAACCTGATCTTCGAATTCCGATTTTAAGGGATGAACAACTTCGGTAACCAACAGCCGTGAATTAAACCTCCGTACATGGTGGACACCCTGTGATTGTTTTCATTATCCGCCGCTCTTTTCAAAGCAGTGTGGTGTTGCTGGCCATGTCCCTGCTGGTGTTTGTGGGGGTGTACGCCATCGGCAACCCGGTGGACATCCTGATCAGTCCGGAAGCAACTCCCCAGGAGTATGAGGATGCCGTCAAAGCCCTGGGACTTGACAAGCCCATGTGGGAGCAGTACTGGATTTTTTTAACCAATGCCCTGCACGGAAACCTGGGCAACTCATTTGTCTTCAACGAGCCCGCTTTGAAGCTGATTTTACAGCGCATGCCGGCCACCCTCGAGCTGGCCTGCGGAGCATTGCTCATGGCGATAATATTGGGCATACCGCTGGGCATGATTGCCGGAATTAAATCCGAGAGCTGGATCGGCCGCAGTATCATGAGCGGATCCATCCTCGGTTTCAGCCTGCCCACTTTCTGGGTGGGACTGATGCTGATTATGCTTTTTGCAGTTATGCTGGGCTGGCTGCCGGCCTCGGGACGCGGTCAAACCGTCGATCTTTTCGGTGTGCCGGTCAGTTTCCTCACCCCGGACGGTCTCTCCCATATACTGCTGCCGGCCGTTAATTTAGGGCTCTTCAAGCTTTCTCTGACCATTCGTCTGACCCGCGCCGGCACCCGTGAAAACCTGCAACTGGACTACGTGAAATTCGCCCGCGCCAAGGGGCTTTCCAACACCCGTGTGATCGGGGTACACGTCCTCAAGAATATTCTGATTCCGGTGGTGACGGTGCTGGGACTGGAACTGGGCAATGTCATCGCGTTTGCAGTGGTGACCGAAACGATCTTTGCCTGGCCGGGTATGGGCAAATTGATCATCGACTCCATCGGCGTTCTCGACCGGCCGATCATCGTGGCATATCTGCTGATCACGGTGACGATGTTTATCGTCATTAATTTTGTGGTGGACGTTCTCTACTCGGTTCTCGATCCGCGGGTTCGTCTGGGAGATATAAAGGCATGACAACCCCTGCCAAAGATCGGCGCACCGTCGGAGAAGAGACCTACGGCGGTTGCAGAGTCCCCTTTGCGCCGCTTTATCTCGGATTTTTGCGAGAGCCGGGTGGCTCTCTTGGGATTGGTGGTGTTTGGGAGTATCGTTTTCGTGGCCGTCTTTGCTCCTTATATTTCATCCCAGGATCCGTATGACCTGGCCCAACTGGATATTATGGCAGGACGGTTGGAACCGGGGGCCGCAAGCGCTGCCGGCTATACCCATTGGCTGGGCACCGACGATCAGGGGCGTGATATGTTGAGCGGAATTTTTTACGGACTGCGCACAAGCCTGGGCGTCGGCGCCATGAGCGCCTTGCTGGCATTGATGTTCGGCGGAACCATGGGGTTGATCGCCGCCTATTTCGGCGGAAGGACGGACACCCTGATCATGCGCGTGGTAGATGTCCAGCTCAGTTTTCCTTCCATTCTGATCGCCTTGGTGCTGCTGGCCATTTTAGGGCAAGGGGTGGACAAGATCATTGTGGCGCTGGTGGCGGCCCAGTGGGCCTATTATGCACGGACCATTCGCGGCACGGCCCTGGTCGAGCGACGCAAAGAATACATCGAGGCAGCCGCCTGTCTGGCCTTGAGCCACCGGCGCATCGTGTTTCAGCAACTTCTGCCCAACTGCCTGCCGCCGCTGATCGTGTTCGGCACGTTCCAGGTGGCCCATGCCATTGCCCTTGAAGCGACGCTTTCTTTTTTGGGTATCGGCTTGCCGATTACCGAACCCTCCTTGGGTTTGCTCATTTCCAACGGGTTTGAGTATATGCTGAGCGGCAAATACTGGATCAGTTTCTTTCCAGGCGTGGCTTTGCTGCTCACAACAATGAGTGATGTTGCGGAGCTCCTGGTCATTGAAAACCTCCACACCCACTTTTTTATGAAAAGCGGAATCGTTAAAGCGGTGGATGATGTCAGCTTGACCGTCAACAGGGGGGAAGTACTCGGTCTAGTCGGTGAATCCGGTTCGGGGAAATCGGTCACCGGTTTTTCGATACTGGGGCTGGTGGACCCCCCTGGGCGCATTGTCAGCGGACGAATCCTGTTCCATGGCCGGGATATCGTGTCGCTGTCCGAGGACCACTGGCGGGCTCTGCGTGGGTCGCGCATTGCCATGATCTTCCAGGACCCCATGATGACGTTAAACCCGGTTCTGCGTATCGATACCCAGATGATTGAGGCTATTTTAACCCATGAAAAAGTGGATCGGCAAACCGCGCGCCGGCGTGCGCGGGATGCCCTGGGTCTTGTGGGTATTGCATCTCCGGACGAGCGGTTGCGTGCTTATCCGCATCAATTTTCCGGGGGTATGCGCCAGCGAGTGGCCATTGCTATCGCTATATTGAACAAACCCGATTTAATCATTGCCGACGAACCGACAACGGCTTTGGATGTGACCATTCAGTCTCAGATACTGTTTGAAGCCCAAAGGCTCTGCCGGGAAACCGGAACGGCCTTAATCTGGATCACCCATGACTTGACCGTTGTGGCCGGCCTGGCCGACCATATTTGCGTCATGTACGCCGGGCGGATCGTCGAACAGGGAAGTATCGACGAGGTCCTTGATCGTCCTTTGCACCCTTACTCGAGCGGACTTATCGGCTCGGTGCCCAGCCGCAACAAGCGCGGTAACGCGCTGTACCAGATTCCCGGTATGACCCCCTCATTGCTGAACCTGCCTGAAGGATGCGCTTTTCGCGAGCGTTGCCCCCGGGCCGACCATGCCTGTTTGGTGACGCCCGAAATCACCCGTCCGGTGCCGGGACGTCGGATTCGCTGCTTCCATCCCCTTCTCAACGAGGCGTCATGAAAAACACCGCTAACAAGCCTGCCATCGTTCAATTGCAGAATGTCTCCAAGCGCTTCGTAAAATCACTGGATTTGGCCGCAAAAATTGCCCAAAAACTCGGCGCAAACATCCGCGAAGAGGTGGTCCATGCGGTGGACAATGTGAATCTGAGCATCGCGCAGGGGGAAGTGGTGGGACTTGCCGGCGAATCGGGATGCGGCAAGTCGACCCTGGGCAGAATGGTAGCCGGAATTCTTCCTCTCAGCGAAGGTACGATTTTCTACAAAGGAAAGGATGTGGCGCATTTGCCATCTGAGGAATGCAAACACGTTGCGCTCAACATCCAGATGATTTTCCAGGACCCATTCGCTTCTCTGAATCCACGCAAACGGGTTCGCAACATCATCGGTGATGCACCCTTGGTCCATGGTATCGCCCGGCGATCGGAATTGGATGTTTACCTGGACAAGGTCATGCTGCGCTGTGGCCTGGACCCTATCTTTAAACGGCGATATCCACACCAGTTTTCAGGCGGCCAGCGGCAGCGGATCGGAATTGCTAGGGCCTTGGCGGTAAATCCCGAATTTATCGTTTGCGATGAGGCAGTGGCGGCCCTGGATGTGTCGATTCAAGCACAGATTCTGAATCTCTTCATGAAGCTTCGTGAGGATTTGAATTTAACCTACCTGTTCATCAGTCATGACCTCGGTGTCGTCGAACATATCAGCGATCGGATTGTGATCATGTACCTGGGAAGGGTCGTGGAAGCCGCAAAAGCGGAAGAACTTTTCGCCACACCAAATCACCCCTATACCCAAGCCCTGTTGCGCGAGGTGCCGCGTTTGGAGAACCGACGTTCCCGATTTACACCCGTTAAAGGAGAGATCCCTTCGCCCCTCGACCCACCATCCGGATGCCATTTCAATCCTCGCTGTCCCCACGCCATGAATCGCTGCCGCGAAGAAGTGCCGGTGCTGAAGGAGATCGCGCCACAGCGATTTTCCGCCTGCCATCTAAATGATATATCCTGAACCGGACAAGCCTCCGGCGGAGAACCAAGTGATTCACCCCAGAGACACGCACACGAAGGAGTAGCCTGCCGTATTGGAGGTTAGAGGCGATAGGCTTCCGGCGTTGGAGGTTGGAGGGGAAAGAGCTGAAGGCTGAAAGCTCAAAGCTCAAAGAAAGGTTTCCTTCGAATCGACGCCTTCGATTAAACAGCAAACCGCAGAATTTCGAAGGGTGGAACCCTTGGAATGACGATTGTCGATTGACGAATTGTGGATGTCGCTTCGCCCTGCTCTTTAAAAAATAAAATCGATAGAATTCCTTAATTCGACATTCGTCGATCGTTCGCTTTTTTATAATCTGGGCAAGGCCGAAGTCTCTTTTCCGATCAAACTGGCCGCTTTAGCAGCCAGCGGCCGTGCTTGTATGAAACTTCAGTTTCTTTTTCGATTAGACCGGCCGTTTTTTTGGCCAGCGGCGGCGCTGACACCTGACACCCGACACCTGAAACCTTGCGTTCTTTACACCATGTTGTCAGATAAAACCCGATCAGATCCTAAGGCGCTTTCATATAACATTACTCTTGCAAATTAAAATCACCCCTAACCCTCTCTCTTAACTCAGGCGAACTTAGAAAATCCCAGGCGGTCATGGCCAGCATCTTGGCGGCATTGAGCAGTGTCTGCCGCCCACGGGAGCTTGTGGTTGCATCGCGAAATTCGGCAGAATGGCCTGGGATTTCAGGCTCCACAATGGCAAGGTAAGGGTGAATTGCCGGCAGGTAGTGGCTGAGATTGCCCATGTCTGACGA
>CALZJV010000733.1 GCA_945787595.1 uncultured Desulfobacterales bacterium
CTGACTACGGCAAGGCCAAAATAGATAACGATTTACTCAAAGGAGACTACAAACGTAACGACATCTTCTTTTTCGCCATGAATGCAAACTGGAAATTTTGAAACTCTAATGCTTTCTATACACAACCTATTTATGATCTATCGCTTATATTCCGAAACGTAACCTCTAATTATGCTATCCTTCTCCCTCTGGTAAAATACTGTGGATTTGCCGATCCAATCCTTCCTTCACTGATTTCCACTAAAAAAATGGCAGACACAAGATATTGTGGTCCGCCTTTTAATTTATTTTTTAGGATATCTCGATATATCCCAAAGTAAAACGATGTATTTAAGTGCTATGTTGATTACATAAAAATTTGATTTGCAAAAATGTCGTATTTCTTGCCACTATATGGAATCAAGGCAACCTGCATATTTCATCAGGATATCCCAAATGCAAAAACCCCAAATCTAAACAAGAAATGGGGCTTTATAATTCAACCATGGCAATCTCCACAGGGTTTACCGTTGGCTCAATGTAAAGGAATCATTTTTCAGTATCAGACATGCCATTTAGATGTCAAACAGTTTTGTTTTAAGCGGGCGCCTAAGAGGCCGAAATTTAAATGACCTCAAAAAGAAAGTACCTGCATCGATAGCTTGAATATCACTTCATGGGACCTGCCTGAGTCCGCTTCGGTGGTTTGTATAACAGAATATTAATTGACGAACCATCGGATCGTTTTTATTTTGTAATCATATCGTGAAAGACTCATATAAAATTAATTTCCTCATACAGGAGATCTACCCATGGGAATTTACCTGTATATTGCCACCGCCATCGGTTTGTTCATTGCCACCCAAACCGATGGAGAATGGAATATTGTAAAACACACGCTAAAGAACCAATCTTTGACAAGCATTACCGTCACCGAAGGTATCATTCTGGCAGGCACCCGGGACGGCGTCTGGCGCTCGACCGATAATGGCCGAACCTGGGATGAAAGCAACCGGAATCTGGCAATCCGGTATGTTCGCTGGATGGCATCTGCCGCAAAACCATCGACAGCTATCCTGGTCGGCACCGAACCGGCGGGCATTTTCGTTTCCCGTGACGGTGGTGTTACATGGAACCCCAGCCCGGAGGTGATCGAATTACGGGGTAGAAATAGCTGGTTCTTGCCGTATTCTCCCAATGCAGGTTGCGTGCGCGGATTTGCATTCGCTGAATCCGGTCCGGGACGGGACCGTATGTATGCGGCTGTTGAAGTGGGCGGTGTCCTGGTTTCCGACGACGGAGCCGAAACATGGCATTTGGTTTCAGGCAGTGACGGTAAGCCTGATTTGAATCGCGAGTACGGAACGATGGTCCATCCCGACGTACATTCAATTACAGTACACCCCACTTCATCCGAGATCATTACTGCTGCTACCGGCGGTGGCCTTTACCGGTCGACTGACGGCGGCAAAACCTGGAAAATCCTATACCTTTGCTATATCCGTGCTGTGTGGGTCGATCCCAAAGATTCCCAACACATCATTGCGGGTCCGGCCGATGGTGTATCACGAAATGGTCGAATTGAAGAATCCTCTGATGGCGGGCGGACGTGGAAATTTGCCTCGGAAGGCATGAAAGCGCCCTGGTCAAGGCATATGGTGGAGCGCTTTGTCCAGGCAGGCGACAATTTGTTTGCGATCCTGTCCAACGGGGAACTCCATATGAAACCACTGAAACAAGCAAAGTGGCAACGAGTACTTCCTGAAATAACCCGGATTAAAGCTATGGCAGTCGGCAGGTGAACCCTAATGTCGTATCAACTTTGTCTTTGCTTCAACATCCAACTATAACAGACTGAGAAAACTGAATAAACGAATGCCTCAAGTGATCTAAAATGCCTAAAATGACTAAAATTAAGGAAACGCTACGCTCTATCTTTCTTTTTAAAATCGACAGAATACCACAATTTTAGCTCATTTTAGTTCATTTCGAATTTTAGCTCATTCTGATTATATGACCCCACCGGAGAACGACCCATGAGCGATACTAAATACGTTGACTTTTACGGGATTGATTCATTGTTGACCGAAGATGAAAAAAAAGTTCGCGATACTGTCCGCGCATTTGTCGATCACGAATGCATGCCCATCATCGCGGAGCATTTTGACAAGGGAACCTTTCCCATGGAAATGATTCCACGCATGGCGGCGATGAAACTGTTCGGCAGTCACGTCGACGGCTACGGATGTCGCAAACTCAGCCACATGGAGTACGGCCTGATATGCCGGGAGCTGGGCCGTTGCGACAGCGGCTTGCGGGCCATGTTTTCCGTGCAGAATTCACTGGCGATGTTCCCTGTTTTTAAATTCGGTTCCGCGGAGCAGCGCGAAAAATGGCTGCCGATAATGGCCCGGGGAGAAGCCCTTGGATGTTTCGGCCTTTCCGAACCCGACTTCGGTTCAAACCCGGCCGGAATGATGACAAACGCCCGTAAAAAAGGCGGACATTATGTCCTCAACGGTCAAAAGATGTGGATCACCAACGGAACGATTGCGGATATGGCCGTGATCTGGGCCAAATTGGAGGGTGAGGTTAGAGGGTTCATCGTAGAGACCGACAGACCAGGCTTTCGCGCCACGACCATCCAGCGCAAATTTTCCTATCGTACTTCTCCCACCGCCTTTATTGATTTAAAAGATTGCGAAATCCCGCAGGCCAACATGTTACCGCAAGCACGCGGATTGAAGTCCGTATTTCAATGTTTGAATCATGCCCGCTTCGGGGTGGCCTGCGGTGCCTTGGGATCTTCCATAGCCTGTTATGAGGCAGCCAGAGATTTTGCCGTCAAACGGCAGGTGTTTGATCGGCCGGTGGCCTCCTATCAGCTTATCCAGGATCAATTGGCCCGCATGCTGGTTGAAATTACCAAGGCCCAGCTTGTCAGTTTTCATCTGGGCCGGATGCTCGACGACCACCAGGCCAAACCGCCG
>CALZJV010000734.1:0-3506 GCA_945787595.1 uncultured Desulfobacterales bacterium
ACTTTCACCGGAATTTCATTCGCGTGAGCCATCCATTGTATATTTGTAAGCAAAATCTACAGGCAGCAATGGATAAAGAGGACAGCTTCCAGCCCATAAAGTTTATAGCCCGACGGGAGAAACGGGATTTCTAAGTTTGATTAAAGAAGCGCGCCTGCCAATCCGCCGGCAGTCTCTTATGGCACAACGATAAAATGCGAGAGGCCAAATTTGGAAAATGCCAGTCGGGCAGGATCAGAAAACGGCTGTTGTTGGTGACCAATTTTAGTCGATCGTACTGATGGCGAAAATCCCATCCGATCCAGCGATCGCGTACCAAACACTTTAAGGCGGTAGCGGAAAAACTCAACTGCGCCACCCATTGATCAGCAAAAGTGGCAACATACCATAGGGTTTCGCTGATTTTGGGCAAAGCGCCCAGGTAATGATGCGCCTGCATCAGCTTCTGAAAACGTTGCTGTTCAAGCGGACGGACGGACCGGACAAAGACTTTTAACAGGTTTAACACAGTTACCTTCGGGATGAAGTGTCACATGGCTTCTTATATATCTCATCCGGAGGCCTCGTTTACTTATTTCTTTAAGTAGTTGATATTTTTTGTCAGATAGGACGGAACAAAAACACCCTGAAAGATGGCCTAATCTGGGTTGAATTTTCGGGATTTTCAATATATTATTCCAGGTTTGATGAACTACTAAAAAGGCCGTTTTTCCGGTTTTTTATGAAACCTTTAAATTTAAGCAGGTGAAAATTAGTGAGGAGAGCTGAGGGTTATGCCCAAAGAAAAAATTCTTGTTGTTGACGACGAAGAAGATATACGGGAGCTGGTGAAATACAATCTAGCCAGAGAAGGGTATAAGATATTCTGTGCATCATCTGGTGAGAAGGCCCTCAAAAAGGCCAGGGCCAAGCTTTTAGACCTGATTGTTCTTGACCTTATGCTTCCAGGGATAGATGGTCTTGAGGTCACAAAGATCCTGAAAAATGATCCAAAAACCCAGCATATCCCAATCATTATGTTAACGGCCAAAGAAGAGGAAGCGGATATTGTTACAGGATTAGAACTTGGTGCGGATGATTACATTACAAAACCTTTCAGCCCAAGGGTTCTGGTTGCAAGGATCCGGGCCGCTATCCGCCGGAAGAAAAAAGAATACGATGAGGATGAGTTGGAGATTGAGATACATGATCTTGTAATTCATCCCGGTAGGAAAAGGGTTTTGATCAGGGGAAGGCCTGTGGAATTGACTTTTACGGAGTTTCAGGTTCTTTATGTCCTTGCTAGAAGACCTGGTTGGGTTTTCACTCGCTCCCAGATTGTTGATGCAATTCGGGGGGGTGATTACCCTGTTACGGATCGCAGCGTCGACGTCCAGATCGTCGGATTAAGAAAAAAAATCGGTCCCTATAGCAAGTACATTGAAACGGTCAGGGGCATTGGCTATCGATTCAGAGAAAAACCATGAAGAAAAAGAGACGATTGTTCTGGCAACTTTTCCCCTCATATCTGCTGATCACGTTTATTTCTCTTGTTGCCATTAGTATGTTCGCATCGAATTCGCTTCGACATTTCTACCTTGAACGCACCACCGCCGATCTTGAAGCAAGGGCGGACATTTTAAAACAGCAGGTCGCCGATTATCTTTCTCCGCTGGACACAATTTCAATAGATCGTATATGCAAAGAGATCGGCAGGCTCCTACATACCCGCCTTACCGTGATACTGCCTTCAGGTAAAGTAGCTGGTGATTCTGAACAAAATCCGGCCAAAATGGACAACCATGCCGATCGGCCTGAAATAATCCAGGCGTTTGATGGGCTTGTGGGCAAAGCTATAAGATACAGCAGTACCCTTCAACAAAATATGATGTATGTCGCAGTTCCTTTTAGACAGAATAATAAGATCATAACCATTTTAAGAACTTCCATCCCTTTAACGTACATAGATAATGAATTGAAATCCATTCAAATTAAAATATTACTCGGTGGCGTGCTGATTGCCTTGCTTGCTGCTGCAACTAGCTTGTATGTATCACGCCGTATCAGCAATCCAATTGAAGAGATGAAAAAGGGCGCGGAACAATTTGCAAATGGTGATCTAACCCACAGGCTTCGAGTCCCTAACTCAGATGAAATGGGAAGCCTAGCCGAAGCAATGAACCAGATGGCTTCACAACTAAATACCCGGATAAATACCATTGTACAACAGCAAAATGAGCATGAAGCTATCCTTTCCAGCATGGTGGAAGGGGTCATAGCAGTGGATAGAGATGAACGCATCATCAACGTTAATCAGAACGCTGCTCAGGTGTTTGGCAGCATACCCTCAGATATGCTGGGCCGTAGTGTTAAAGAGGTGATCAACGATTCCCAAATGCTGCATTTTTTAAACAAGGCACTTTCCAGCGCAGAACCTGCAGAAAAAGATGTCACCCTAGGTAACAATGACGAACGCATACTGCACACACGGAGCACATTCCTTTGTGATGCCAAAGATGCTCGTATCGGCACCTTGGTTGTTTTAAACGATGTGACCTTGCTGAGACGTCTAGAAAAGATGCGAAGCGACTTTGCCGAAAATGTTTCCCATGAAATAAGAACCCCTCTTACCGCAATAAAGGGTTTTGTGGAAACCCTAAGCCATGGTGCCCTGGACAAACCCAAAAAAGCAGAACGCTTCCTTGGTATTATCGAAAAACATGTTAACCGGCTGGTGGCTATCATTGAAGATCTGCTGAACCTTTCAAAAATCGAGAAAGAGGATGAATTAAAGACGATCGCACTTGAAAAAGGCCGGATAAAGGATGTGATTCATACAGCCATGCAGGTTTGCCAGACAAAAGCCCAGGCAAAAAATGTGATGATTGATCTTATTTGCGAGGAGGAGATTTCGGCCGGAATTGATCCTCTGCTGCTTGAACAGGCAGTGGTTAATCTACTCGATAATGCGATAAAATATAGCAAGAAAACAAGGAGGTTATTATCAGATTTTGTGATCATGGAGTTGGGATTGCCCAAAAACACCTGCCCCGACTTTTTGAAAGATTTTACCGTGTGGACAAGGCTCGAAGCCGAAAACTGGGCGGCACCGGGCTGGGACTCGCTATTGTAAAGCACATCGTACAAGCCCATGGCGGTCGAGTAACGGTTGAAAGCACCCTTGGAGAAGGAAGTATCTTTTCAATCCACATTCCCAAAGATTAACATTTTATTACTCTAAATCCATCATTCTTACAATCTTTTTCCCTCCTACAACAGACATACTCTCCGCCGTTTGTGAAATACCGGTCTCCTTTGCGAGGTCGGAATCTTAACATTTATTTAATATAATCCTAACAGTATTCTAATATTTTGGGTTTAAGTATCAAGAGACTATAGGACCTAAAAAACATGAAAAATTCGAATCGTGACGAATCTATCTTATTTCTATTTTCAGGAGGAGATAATTATGAAAGTAAAAAAGTTGTTGGGTAAAAATGGGCACAAAGTGAACACCATCTCTCCGG
>CALZJV010000734.1:3537-4219 GCA_945787595.1 uncultured Desulfobacterales bacterium
AAGATGGTGGGAATCCTATCCGAAGAGGACTATGCCCGTAAGGTGATCCTCAAGGGGAAGAAAGCCAAGAAAATCCGAGTGCGGGATATAATGACATCAGAAGTGATTTACACCACGCCTAAACAGAAACTGGATAAGTGCCTATCTTTAATGGTTAAAAATCGCTTTCACCATCTTCCGGTTTTGGAAAATGATCGTCTGGTTGGCTTATTATCCATCGAAGATATCAAGAAAAATACATAACAGCCATTTGTTTGCGCTCTTTTTTGGCCTGCAATCATTGCTGTCGCAGCGATCAATACACGAAAAGGCCGTCGACTGATGATTGAAAGAATGATCCCAGCCAAAAAGTGGCATTCCATTGTCGGCAGGCGTTTTTTTTTGCTGGAGACTTTATTTACCCGCGTTCATATTGAGCATGTCGGACGATTTCGCCTTCAATCAGATAAATGACCTCTTCGGCAATGTTGGTGGCGTGATCGGCCAGACGCTCTATGTGGCGGGAGATCAGCAGCAAATTGATTAAATAACCGATCTTGTCGGGATGTTCGCTCATCGCCTGCTTGATGCGATCGTAAGCCTCCTTTTGTATTTTGTCTACTTCATCATCCATTATAAGGACATTAAAGGCCAGGTCATAGTCCATATTCACCAGCCCATCCAGACTCATTTTCAGCATGTT
>CALZJV010000735.1 GCA_945787595.1 uncultured Desulfobacterales bacterium
TGTAATGAGGCGGATACGGGTTGCAACATCACCCGGCCCGAAAGGGAGCTGACGTCCGACGGGTGCTCCGTCGTGAGATAGCTTGGAGAACCGATATCGAGAAGGAAAGCAAATGACGGCGACCTCTGTTGCTGGTGCACCTTCTGCCTGCTTGCCGGATTGGAACAGCATCGACTGGGCCCATATCCACAAACAGGTCTATCGGCTGCAGGTGCGTATTGCGAAGGCTGTGCGGGAAAAGCGCTGGGGTAAGGTCGCCGCCTTACAACACCTGCTGACCCACTCTCAGGCGGCGAAACTCTGGGCCGTCAGACGAGTCGTGACCAACAAAGGCAAGAATACGCCGGGCATCGACGGGAAACTCTGGAGAACGCCCCGGCGAAGGATCAACGCAATCCGCTCACTGCGGCAGCGGGGTTATCGCCCGCAACCACTGCGGCGGACTTATGTCCCTAAATCCAACGGTAAAATGCGACCGCTGGGCATCCCGACGATGACCGACCGAGCCATGCAGGCCCTTTATGCACTGGCTCTGGATCCGATCGCTGAGATGATGGCTGATACGAACTCGTACGGGTTTCGCAAGAAACGTTCAATCGCCGACGCCATCGGTCAATGCTTCCTCTCACTCTGTCGGAAGTATTCGCCGCAATGGATCTGGGAAACCGACATAAGGGCGTGCTTTGACCAGATAAGCCACCAATGGCTACTCGCCAATATCCCGATGAACAAACGGATACTGCGGGGCTGGTTGAAATGCGGCTATCTAGAAAAAGACGCTTTCTTTGCAACGGAAGCAGGAACACCCCAGGGCGGCATCATTTCACCGCTGTTGGCCAACATGACCCTCGATGGTTTGGAGGCGGCAGTTGAAGCCGTGATCCCGAAACGAGGTGCCAAGGTCAATGTGGTGCGCTATGCCGACGACCTGATCATCACCGGAGCAAGCCCTGCTCTGTTGAAGGAGAAGGTCTTCCCGGTGGTCACCGGCTTTCTGGCTGAGCGTGGTCTGACCCTCTCAGAGGAAAAGACCCGCCTTAGCCACATCAATGACGGCTTTGACTTTCTTGGCGTCAACATCAGGAAATATGATCAGAAACTGCTGATCAAACCCACACCGCAAAAGGTGCGGGGCTTCCTGCGCGAACTCAAGGGGTTCATCAAAAGCTGCGTTGCACTACCGACCGATATCTTTATCCGCAGGCTCAACAGCAAGTTGAGGGGTTGGGCGCAGAGTTATCGACAGGTGGTGGCGAAAAAGGTCTTTGGCTGGGTCGACTACTGCGTTTATCATTATCTGCGGAAATGGATGCGTCATCGTCACCGCAACAAAACCGATGCATGGTTAAAGCAACACTACTACACCCGCATCGGCATGCGTTCGGAGTTTTTTGCGATGAGCAGTAACAGTCACGGCGAACAAATACGGCTGTTTTTGTTCAAAACCGCAGATCTGCCGATCAGGCGACACGACAAGGTCACAGGAACAGCGACCCCGTACGATCCGGCCTGGTCGGACTATTTTAAGCGACGGGCCACACAAAGAGAGGCCCAGCGTATGTCCGACCGCCGGTTCCTGTCAACCTGCACCTTGCAACGTCAGACTTGTTAGAGCCGCGCCATAGCGACACGGCTCTAAGTTGGTAACAACACAACCGGGTCGCACCGCGACCTTAGAGAGGGCTTGAGCCGTGTGCGGTGAAAGTCGCACGCACGGTTCTTAGAGAGCCCAGGGCTGGTAACAGCCCTCGGGCTACTCGGCGCCGTCAAAAACATGCCCACCCGTTGACCTGTACACACATTGAATGTACAATCCTTCTATGAAATACGAATGGAATTCAGAAAAAAATGAGTGGCTTAAAAAGCACCGCAATATTTCGTTTGAACAAATCATATTCCACCTCGGGGTAGGTGATATCTGGGCGATTGCCGACCACCCAAACCAAGCGAAATATCCAGGGCAACAAATATACTTCGTCATCGTGGATGATTACATATATATGGTCCCTCACATCATCGACATTGATCATATTTTTTTAAAAACCATCATCCCAAGCAGAAAAGCAACAAAAGACTACCTGAAAAGCGTGGAGAAATAATATGAACTATGACCCAGAAGAAAAAGAAATAATCGAAGCGTATGATACTGGAAAAATGAAATTATCCAAGGTTTCAAGTGAAGAACTGGAAGCGATAAAAGCCGCCGCATCAAACACTTTCAAAAAAGACAAGCGAGTCACCATCCGTCTCTATGAGCATGATTTTATAGGAATTCAAAAGAAAGCCCTTCAAATGGGGATTCCATATCAGACACTAATATCTGGAATCATCCATCGCTACATAGAAGGTGATCTCACTTCAAAAAACGGCTAACAAGACAATCAACCGGACGGAAAATACGTCTGTGTGAAATTGAAAAACAAAATCTAAAATTGCGGTGGTGGCCGAACCTTCGCGTCGCCGCCGGTTATCATGAACCGTTAGAAAACGAGAATAACCTATGAACGAATTAACTATACTATCAACTCGTGAAATACCTGCAGATGTAATTGAAGAACTTTCGAAAGATCTCGAGTCTCTCGGTTACAATATCAGCACCCAAGATATGTATTATAAAAGTGCCGGAGACGGGCCGAATTTTATACAAATCGTCGGTGAAGTTTTATCTTGGGCAACTCCACTTAAAGTGGCAGCGACAATTTTTCTATCAGAAATCGTCAAATTAGCCGCTAAGGACATATACAGCAATAAAGGCAAAATCTCTCAAATCCTTTCAACGGCGGCCATAGCACCATTTGAAAAATTTTCGAAAGCAATTTCAAAAGCCTTCAATAATTCACCATCATCTCCAGACATTGTAATCGGCCTGCCGATTCCGAGTGATTACTTCGGCACACTGCTTCACCTTAGTGGCGAAAATGAAGAAATAATGGCGGTTGAATTGGCACAATTCGTAGTTA
>CALZJV010000736.1 GCA_945787595.1 uncultured Desulfobacterales bacterium
TGAAACCTGACACCTGAAACCTTGAACAGATTTGTTCTATGGCAGAGCCGATCACCTCTGACCTGGCCCTGAGGACCAGGTTTTCGATTTTGAATAAATGAAGTTTCATATGAGGTGTCAGTATCTAAGATCTCCTTTCCCTGACACCCGACACCTGAAACCTCAATTATCTGACAACATGTTGTCAGATAAAGGCCCCTAAAGGCCTAGTTTTCCTCCCAAGCCGGCATCTTATGGATCAGTTTGTTGAATTCGAATCCTAACGATGCCTTAACTCGCTGTTTTATTTATACTACAAAAATGATAAAATACCATAATTTTAGCTCATTTTGTAATTTTGGTCATTTTTAGGTCAGTTGCTTTTTTAGGCAGATAGGGACAAAATATGAACGCAAAGATAAACAACCGCCTTACCGTATATGAGGGCAAAGTATACAGCCTGATAAAGGAAAACGTCACCCTGGAAACTGGCATAACCACCGACGTGGAATTTATCGAACACCCCGGCGCGACCGCCATCATTCCGTTGGTGAATAAAACCCGCATCATTCTGCTCAAGCAGTATCGCCATGCCCTTCGAAAGCATATCTGGGAAATTCCCGCCGGGACCCTTGATCCCCGGGAATCTGCGATGAACTGTGCCAAACGGGAACTCATCGAGGAGACCGGTTTCTCGGCCGACCAATGGCGTAGCTTGGGGGAGATTACGCCGGTACCCGGCTATTCGGACGAACGCATTCATATCTTTCTGGCTAGCGGCCTGCAACCGGCCGAAAGACATTTGGATGTTGACGAAATTATTCAGGTGCATGAAGTTGAATGTCAGGAAGCGCTTCAAATGATTCGGCGGGGAGTAATTCAGGACGCCAAATCCATTGCCGGACTCTTCCTGGCATTTGATTGGTTAAAGGAAAAATGAAGAACCGTTCATCCCCCTTCCATCCTATTGGCCTGCTTTTCATCGGGCTTTTAATGGCTCAGTTTCTTGCCACCATCCAGGTGTATCTTTCAAACCTTGATCTGTATGCCACCGTTTCAGCTGCAGACGCTGCCGGATATCTTACAGTCCCGAATCAGCAGGTTATGGGCAGCCTGCAAAAATTCGCACCGGCCTTTTTCGGTGGTCTTTTTTTTACATTTACCCTCGGAGCCGGCATCACAATTGGAACCATGGCGGCGGCCTGGATTTGGACGCGGGTTTTTCTATGCCATAAATTTATCTTGTTTTTTTTCCTTATTACCTGGGTGGCAGCCCTGCTTTTAGTCAACATCCACGGATATTGTCTGATCCCCACCTTATATTTTCTGCTTATCCCCCCGGTTCTTTTCAAGTTGACCGCCAGACGGGAATCCTATGGGGACAACCCGAGGGGTCGAACGCAGCAGCTGATGCATTTAATTCCCATCCCACTGCTGGCCCTGCTGTGGTTTACCCAATTTGACAGCGCAATGTTCTTGGATTTGAGAGACAACCTGCTCTTATCCAATCTTATGGGAAGAAAGTTCAGTGATTTCTATTATACCTACACCCTCTATCCTGCAGAAGCATTTAAATCCCTGGATCAAAAAACGATCAAAACCAGCGCACTTGAAAATATTCAATCCCGTTCAATCAATCAGAATCTCCAAAACAGGTTAATGGCAAACGGTTACCTGGTGATGCCGGATACCGATAAAGTTGATTTGAAGATCATCCAGCACAAAGACACCCTTGTATTCCGATCCGGTGAGCACATCATTTTTCAAATCCCCCTCAATCAATTTTTATCAGATTCACAAAAAATGCTGCAAAAATTCTCACAAAGAATAGATCGCAATGCCTCATTTCGGCAAATTACATTTCTATCATTGCTGATTGGATTTCCTGTCCTAATCTATATGGTTCTTCACGCAGTTCTTTACTATCTGTTTTTTTTATTTCTTAATCGAAAATCAGCGGCGCTGACCGCTTCGATCATGTGCTTGCTCATCGGCGTTCTCGTGCTGGTCCATTTTCAATCAAACCGCAGTGGTCACATTAATTTGGAAGATATATCTCAAGCCTTGGAATCCGAAAATTGGCAAACGCGTGTGGCGGCCTTAAAAGCGATTCAACGGGAGAAACTGGAGATTGCCGCTTACAAGGCATATCGGCAATTGCTAAAAAGCCGCATCCCTCAGGAACGCTATTGGCTTGTCAGAACGCTGGCATCCAGCCGACGATCCGGAACCTACGACGATCTACTGACATTTTTAAATGATAAAAATACCAATGTCCGATGCATGGCTTTTTTCTCACTGGGCCTACGCCGAAACCCAAGCGCAATTCAACCGATTTTAAAAAGAATAAAAATATCCGATGACTGGTATAGCCAAATGTATGCTTATAATGCCTTGAGGTCTCTGGGATGGAAGCAAACAAAATCTCCTTGAAAACCCTGGCGATATCAATTGCAGCAGTTTTTGCCATGGAAACCGTTTTCAGACTGGTGATAAGGGGGCAACCAGGGTCTCCTTTGCCGTCATTGGGCATCGTCCGCTGTATGCAAGCCGTTTGCCTGCTATTTATTGCCGGCCGGTTTGAAAAAGATCCAAACGCAATCGGGCTGTCCCGATCAAAAATGCTTCCAGGATTAAGGAGAGGCTTGATCTGGTCTGTTTGTTTTGGAATTGCCGCAGCTGCCTTGTTTTTGGTATTGTTTGCTGCCGGTATAAATCCGCTAAAACTGATTAATACACCAATGCCCTCTGCACCAGGGCAAATTTTTATTTTCGTTCTAGTGGGTGGCATAATTGGGCCAATTTGGGAAGAGATATTTTTCAGAGGTATCATCTTCGGATTTTTTAGGCGCTGGGGTGTTTATGCGGCCATCCTGGTCAGCGCTGCGTTTTTTGTATTGCCACATTACGACGGACACCACCTTCCAATAACCCAGATTGTCGGTGGAATCGTGTTTGCAATCGCCTACGAAAAAGAAAA
>CALZJV010000737.1 GCA_945787595.1 uncultured Desulfobacterales bacterium
ATCACCACCACGATAAACATCAGGCCATACCAGAGCAGCCAGGTCTCGGTTAACACGCCCAGTATGTCACGGGCCAGAAAGAAAATGATGGTTCCCAGCACCGGACCCCAGAAACTGACAAATCCTCCGCCGATGAGGGTCATCATCACGACTAAACCGGATACTTGCAGGCTCATTACATCCGGATAAGCGCTGCCCTGGGCCATGGCAAAAAGACCCCCGGCCAGACCCGCAATTCCCGCCGAGATGGTGAATACCAGGAATTTGAATAATCGTACGTTGTAGCCGATAAAACCGGCCCGCATCTCGTTTTGTTTAATGGCTTTGATGACTTTGCCGAAGGGCGAATGGATCAGTCGCCACAAGGCAATTACCACGATACAGAAAAAGAAAAAGGCAAGATAAAACAGGGCTTCGTTGTCTTTAAGACTGAGCGAAAAGACATCCGGCCGGGGAATGTTTTGAAGACCATCTTCGCCGCCGGTAACGGCATGCCATTTGACGGCCGCAAACCAGAATACCTGTCCGAACGCGATCGTCATGAGCGCGAAGTAAATGCCGCGTCGATGGGAGATGAAGGTGGCGACCATTGCCCCGGCCAAAGTGGCTGCCAGGATGGCAAAGGCAATCCCCAGCCATACGCTCACCACAACATGCTGCTGGGCCAGTCCGAAGGCATAGGCACCAATACCAAAATAAGCACCGTGTCCGAAGGAAGGCTTGCCCGTGTAACCCAATAGAAGGTTAAAACCCAAAGCGTAGATCATCCATATCAGAATTTCAACTGCGAGATACTGGTAAAGTCCGACCGCTTCGATCCAAAACGGAATGCTGAAGATCGCTACAAAAGCGATCACCATCTCTCGCGTAATCCAGCCTTCGATACGCCCGCCAATATCAGCCATAGACTTATGCCTCCAAAATACTCTTTTTGCCGAACAGTCCTCGTGCTCGAACGGTAACCACCGCGATCAAAAGCAAATACATGGACAACAACGACCATTCGGAAGCAAAACCGGCGGTGATGCCCACGGCGAGGCCAACCAGAATACCGGCAGTGACAGCCCCAAAGAAACTGCCCACTCCCCCAAGCGTGATGATCAGAAATGCGGGGATAACGGCATCCACCCCCACATGAGGTCGAAGGCCCCAGATCGGTGACATAATAATACCGGCAATCGCAGCCAGGGCGGTTCCGAAACCAAATACAAACAGCCGCAGGCGGGTTAAGTTGATACCCAAGGCGCGAACCATTTCAGAATCATGAGCGCCGGCTTTGATGATGGCTCCGTATGGCGTTCGTTCCAAAAACAGCCAAACCAGCATAATAACGAAGATGGCGAAGGCACTGGCGAAAAATTGATATTTGGAATAAATCATCCCGCCGAACAAAAAAGGTCCCACCAGGGTTTGCGGTACCTGCAACATCTGTTCGGCCGATCCCCATACGACCCGAATGGATTCCTCCAGAACCAGCGCCGCACCGAAAGTCAGCAAAAGCCCGTAAAGCGGGTCCTTGCCATAGGTTGGGCGCATACAGACTTCAAGGGCCATTCCCACTACGGCCACGAGGGTTGGGGCCAATACGATGGCCAGGACATAGCGTAAAACGATTGGCAAGCCCAGATACCAGGTCCCAAAAGCTCCAAGCCAGGGAATATGAGGAGAAATGACTACCATTGCCAGGTAGGCGCCAAGGGCAAACAAAGATCCATGGGCCAAATTGATCAACTCCATCACGCCGATAATCAGCATAAATCCTAAAGCGATCAGTGCAAATAATAGGCCCAGGCTGAGTCCATTGACGATATAGGGCAATAGATTTAGAATAAATTCCATTTTTGCGAATCACCTTCAACAGGGTTTTCATCAAACTTGGATGAACAGCGAATAGATTGAACAGCGAACAGATTGAACGTCGAACATCGAACGTCCAACATCGAACGTCGAATATTGATGACGCTGCGCTTTATCGAACTTAAAACAAGCGAACCGCAGTCTGGGACCAAATCCCCTCGACGTTCTCGGGGCCTGCCTTTGACAAGAGCTCAGGCCGAATCGAATCTCGAAGGGTAGATTCGCTCTTGTCCTTCGTAGCCCCTTCGGCGGAGTAGATTTACTCAGTCTTTTTATAATTGGGTGGAATTCATTATTCGATGTTGGACGTTCAATGTTCGATGTTCGATGTTCATTTTTTAGTGAGTCTCTGGACCTATAAACGGCTATGCTCCAATTTATCCGACCCCGATACACCGGGGCCGGATAAAATTGTGAGCATCAGCCCTCATAGGCCGGGGTTTCCGCATAAGACTCCATCTTGCAAGCGGCCTTCGCATCCGTGTCCTCAACTTCTTTCGGTGAGACACTGCTTAATATCTTGAAGAGAGCGTTTTTATCTTTTTTCCATAAGGCCTCATCATTGGACGTCGCCAGATAAACGGTCTGTTGAATCTGGTGGTTCGGACCCATATAAGCATCATGATGCTGCATCCGATCCCGGGCCGAAACCTTAATCCCTTCGAGTTGTTTGATCACCTTGATGTTGTCGGTGGAACCGGCCCGCTCAACGGCACTCAAGAGTTCTTTGGTACACATATAGCCGTTGTAGTAGACATTGCCGGGAGCCTGCATGGCGGTGTCCGGATACATCTTCTGATAGCGTTGGACAAATTCCTTTACCCCCGGTAGATCCAGATCGTAGTACCACGTGGTGCCGAAAACACCGAAGAGGTTGGCAATCGGCAAACCGTATATATCGGGCCAATCCTGCTGGTTGTTAATCCAGGCCGGTTTTTTCACCATGCCCAACTGTGCAACCTGCTGGCGCATCACTTTCGAGTCGTCCCCGGCCACGGCGGCCGCCACCACGTTCGGCTTGATTTGCTGGATTTTCAGCAGATAGGAGGTGAAGTCGCGGGTGCCCTGGGGCACGAATAGTTCGTCGATTATCTTGCCG
>CALZJV010000738.1 GCA_945787595.1 uncultured Desulfobacterales bacterium
AAGCCTTCTTGCGGCTCGCCAACTGGTAGCTTTGAAACAGCATTCCACCGGCCAGAGCAATCAAGCTGCTGTTTAAAAATAGAACAAATGACCCAGTGGTTTCATATATATAGCCATTGATAAAAAAGCCCACCATTAATCCGAAACCGTAGGTTAAGCCGTTATTGACCGCCTGGCCCAGGGTTTTGGCGCTATCCGGCGCCAACCGATCGATGTACAGAATGCTGGCCATGTGAAAGGTACCGTAGGTGACGGAGTGCAAAATCTGTGACAGCAGTATGACGGCGGCAGATTCAGAAAAGAAGAGGATCATCCATCTGACGGCTGCGACTAGAAATGAAAAGAAGAGAACATTTTCCAGGGAGAAACGGTTGAATATCCTATCTGATTTGACCATCACCAGTATTTCAGCTGTTGAAGCCAGAGCCCACGATAACCCGATGAAGGTGCTGTGATACCCTAAATTTTCCAGGTGGATCGAAAAAAATCCATAGTAGGCGCCATGGCTGACCAACATCAAAAACGCACAGAATAAAAAAACAATAACGCGTTTTTCGAAAAGAGAACCGGCGCCGGGTGTTAAAAAATCCTTTTTTGGGGTTTCAATGGCAGGTATGTGAGGACTAATCACGACCAACATCAAGGAGCCGGCCAAAACAAGAACAAGGATGATATCCACCGAATAAAGATCGATGATTTTACCGATCACCAGGACCATGAGGATAAAACTGATCGATCCCCAGGCCCGTATGCGTCCGTAACTTTTTTTCTCGGCACCCAGCAGATCCATGGTGACAGCTTCTAAAAAAGAGATAATGGGTGCATAAAACATTCCGTAAAAGATCGTGATGAGCAGCATCGGCCAGAAATCAACGGTAAACAGAAAGAATACCCAGGTGGAGGTGCTGACAATATTACATAGGATATATATCGGTTTTCGAATATGAAAGCGATCGGCCAAAGCTCCCCAGATTAACGGGAACAAAACCAGGGTCATTGACCTTAACGCCGATAGAAGACCGATTTGCAGGCCTGAAAATCCGAGGTGATAGCAGTACAGATTGAAATAAGGCAAAAAAATACCCAGTACTCCGAAATATATAAAATACTGGGATCTGATAACGAGTTTAAAGTTGCGTCGCTTATCCTTATTCAACTTTTACCGTAATCTGCTTAGGCTGTTCTTCTTCGGGTTTGGGTATCTCTATTTCCAGCACTCCGTCTTTAAAGGTTGCCTTGATCAGATTGGGCTGAATATTTTGCTGAAGGGTAAATGATCTTTGGAATGTTCCGTAACAGCGCTCCTGACGGTAGAAATTTTTTTCCTTTATTTTCGGGTTGGCCGTTCGTTCACCCTTGAGAGTCAGAATATTGTCTTTAACCTCCACGGAAACATTTTCTTTAGCGACGCCGGGCAACTCTGCCGCTAGTGCAATTCCATTTTCAGTTTCGTAAATATCAACCGGCGGTCTCCAAGCACACAAACTCATTTCATCATCCGGATCCCGGGTACGACCGAAGGAATCTTCGAACATTCTATTAATTCGGTTCTGAAGCGTCTCCACATCCCTGAACGGATCCCATTTTACGAGAGCCATGCTCAAACCTCCTATTTTGGATCTTTGGGTTTTCTCAAATTTAAGCATGCCTTTACCCTTGTCAAGATTGAGTGCGGGTTGCGGGTTGCGGGGTGCGGGTTGCGGGTTGCGAGGTGCGGGTTACGGGTTGCGGAGTACGGGGGACCGGCGCATAGAGCTTAAAACAGAGGGCAGATGACAGAAGACGGAATTCGGAAGTGGGAATGCGGCCTCCGGCCCATAGGGGCCTTCGCCTACGCCCCGGAGGGAAGGCGGAAAAATAGAGACCAGGGATGACACCTTGAATAAGACTCCGCAAAGTCGAAAAGTGAACCGCAGCCTGCGACGGGCCCTTCGGTCGTGAGCTCAGGTTTGAAAGACTCAGGGTCAAACGACTCAGCCGAGTCGAGTACCGAAGGGAGGAATCGCTGCGCTCTGTCTTTTGATTCAATAAAAATGGATAGAATTCTTTTTCCCACATCCGCTTTCCGCCTTCCGCATTCCCCCTTCCGAATTCCGCATTCCCTCTTCCGCCTTCTCTTTACAAACCTTTGTTTTGGTGTTATTTTTGCGAGGACTTAGTATGGAGGAGAAGAAAACATAATTATAAGCATTAGGAGCCGGAAATGGAGTACATCAAAATACGATTCTTAGATGATTTCGGTCAACTTGGTTCCAAATTCGAAAAAACAATAGAAGATATTTTCCGATCGGTGAGCCCGGGTTTCACATTGGCTGAACGTACATGGAAACCTCCAATGGACATGAACGAAACCCCGGATGAAGTCATCATTCTGGCGGAGATTCCGGGCGTCGACAAAGAGGATCTGGATGTTGAAATCAGCAGCAAGGCGGTCAGGATACAAGGGAATCGCTTTGCGAGGCATTGCTCCGACAATGCAACCTATCGACTTGCTGAAATCCAGTACGGTAAATTCGAGCGCATTCTTTTTTTGCCGGCACCCATTGATCCGGAAGTAGTATCGGCTGCATACCAAAACGGGTTGTTAGAAATTCGACTGGCCAAAATGCCGCCCGAACGGACGCATAAAGTACCGATTCAGGACGGATAAGTTTCATTCCTAAGGAATTGCGAATCAGGGTAATCAGGAATTTTGAGATGTTCCGCTATTTACAGAGACAGACAGATGGAGGAAATTATGGCTGATCAACCATCACCCAAGGAAATGGATGCAGAAAAGATACCGGAAATTCTTCCGATTCTGCCATTGTATGACGCCGCACTTTTCCCCAAAATGGTATTACCGCTGGTGGTCTTGCAAGGTGAATCCGTCCAGCTGGTTGATGAAGCCATGGCGAAAGATCGTATCATCGGTTTGATGGTATCTAAAAAATCCGAAGATAAAGATACGCCGGACCCAGGATAATCGAACCCAGCTCTTGGTCCAGGGTTTGAACCGATTTAAGATAACCGCTTATGAAGAAGGAAAATCCTACCTGCGTGCCCGCATTGAACTAATTAATGATATCGAGACCAAGGACAATGAAATCGAAGCGTTGATGTCCAACCTCGTCAACCAGTTTGAGAGGATTGTGGAGCTGTCGCCGGGTCTGCCCCCCGAGATTGCACAGATGGCCAAAACCATCCAAGAAGCCGGCACCATGGCGGACATGATTGCGTCAACCATCAATTCGACTCCCGTGGAAAAACAAAAAGTCCTGGAAACGGTAGACGTAAAGGAACGATTGAAAGAAGTCACCCGCCTGGCGAACCATCAACTTGATATCCTTGAACTGGGCAGTAAAATCCAAAATCAGGTCAAGGGTGATATGGATAAAACTCAACGGGAGTATTATTTGCGGCAGCAACTGAAAGCCATCAAGGAAGAATTGGGGGAAAAAGATGAGACGGGCGTTGAGATTGATGAATACCGGGCAAAGATTGAGGAAAAGAATCTGCCTGATGAGGCTCGCAAGGAAGCCGAACGGGAACTGGACCGATTGTCCCGGATGCATCCGTCTTCGGCCGAATATACGGTGGCATCGACTTATCTGGACTGGATGACGGCCCTGCCGTGGCACGATCGTACCTCGGACAACTTGGACATTAAAAAAGCCCGAAAGATTTTGGATGAGGATCATTTCGGACTGGAAAAACCCAAACGGCGCATTATCGAATACTTGGCAGTTCGTAAGCTGAAACCGGAGTCCAAAGGTCCCATTTTGTGTTTCGCCGGACCTCCGGGGACCGGTAAGACATCGCTGGGCCAATCCATTGCCCGAGCTTTGGGACGCAAATTTCACCGTATTTCCTTAGGCGGTGTGCGTGATGAGGCAGAAATAAGAGGACATCGTCGCACCTATGTGGGTGCACTTCCCGGGCGAATTATCCAGGGGCTGCGACGCGCGGAGTCGAACAATCCGGTATTCATGCTGGATGAAATCGATAAGGTCGGGAGCGATTTTCGTGGCGATCCTTCTTCGGCCTTGTTGGAAGTGCTGGATCCCGAACAGAATTTTTCATTCTCCGACCATTATATGGATGTGCCTTTCGATCTATCCAACGTCATGTTCATTACAACGGCCAACATCCTGGACACTATTCCGCCGGCATTGCGCGACCGCATGGAAGTGCTGATGCTCCACGGATACACTCTGGATGAAAAAATAAAAATTGCCAACCGTTATCTCATTCCGCGTCAGCGGGAAGCTCATGGTCTTAAAGCCAAACAGATTAAATTTACAAGCAGCGCCGTAAAACAAATTATTACGGGCTACACGCGTGAAGCCGGCCTGCGCAACCTGGAGCGGGAAATTGCCAATGTATGCCGTGGAATGGCCAGCAAGATTGCCCAGGGTAAGATTAAAAAGTTTAAATCGGCGAACGTCAATGTCGCCGACCTTCACGGATATCTTGGACCCGTTCGTTTAACCTCGGAAACCAAGGCCCGAATAACCACGCCGGGTGTGGCCACCGGCCTGGCATGGACGCCCACCGGCGGCGAGCTTCTTTTTATTGAAGCCACGGCGATGAAGGGTAAAAAAGGCTTGACCCTGACCGGTCAGCTTGGAGACGTCATGAAAGAATCGGCCCCGCGTTAAGCTTTGCGCGGGCGAATGCATCGTCCCTCGGAATCGACGAGGATTTTTTTGATTCCCATGACCTACACATCCACGTACCTGCCGGCGCCATCCCCAAAGACGGTCCATCCGCCGGGGTGACCATGCTGTCGGCACTGACATCCCTGTTGACCGATACTCGCATCCGCAAAGATCTGGCCATGACCGGCGAGATAACGCTTAGAGGGCAGGTGCTGCCGGTGGGCGGCGTTAAAGAAAAAGTGCTTGCCGCCCATCGCGCAGGCATCAAGACGATCATATTACCGGCCTGGAACCGCAAAGATTTAGAGGACATCCCCAAGAAAGTCGAGCAGGATATCCAATTCCATTTCGTGGATAAGATGCAGGATGTATTAATGCTGGCTCTGGAAAACAAAAAGTCGCGGATGGCGAAAAAAATACCACGAAAAAAACAACGAGCATAAGACTTTGTCTGCACTCGGAAATATGAATTTCGGATCATGAGGAGAAAGATCAAATTATCAAATCCTTACTTTACTTTCCCATAAAAAGTCGAAAATTTCGGTGTCTGCCTGCTATTGCTGCCCTGTTGTTTTTCATCAGCGGCTGTGCCAGCAATGAGCCCCCCCTGCAGCAGCCGGTCGGTTATCCCAAGCCCTATAGAGTTTTTGGCAAATGGTATCAGCCCATGCCGGATTCCAAAGGTTTTCGCCAACACGGGAT
>CALZJV010000739.1 GCA_945787595.1 uncultured Desulfobacterales bacterium
GGTGTAAAGTTTGGCGGTCAGCCCGGCGAATACCCCTGCGTGTGTGTCAGTTCAATTTTTCAGAAAGGCGACCGGGTATTTACGGGCAAACGCAAGGAGGGTTTTAATGAAACCTACGCCGCAGAGCTTCTTAAAACCCAGGAGCGCCTGAGCGAAGAGACCGGCGTACCCGGTATGGCCGACATTGTTGCCAATACCGGACAGGAGTTCGAACGATTCATTGATTTTCTGACTGCCACCAGTGACATGCCGTTTTGTATTGACGCCTGGGTGATGAAACCCAAGCTTGCGGGTGCGGCTTATTGCGCCGAGAAAGGATTGCTGGATCGCATGTTTTACAACAGCCTGACGGTCTGGGAGGCAGATTTAGAGACGGAGATCCGGGAAATCTCACAAATCGGTGTCAAGCATGTGCTGCTGGTGGCTTTTGATCAGGAGGACCAGATGCCCAGTGGCCGCATTACGGGCACCCAGAAACTGTTAGACGCCATTGAAAAAGTAGGGGCTGAGTTTGAAAGCATATTTGTCGACTCCTCGGTAATGAACGGACCCGCCACGGCGTTTTGTGGCGTTGCCAATCGGATGATCAAGGAAAAATGGGGTTTTGCGACCGCCAGTGCGCCCAGCAACGGGTCTTACATGGATCTGAAGCGCTTTAAGGATATGTGGGGTTTCAAAGGCTGGTCGTCAACGGATGCCGCCCTGGAAGCACTTTCGGCATTTTATTATCACGACATGATTTTTTCCGGTCCCATGGCAGGTGCCAGCCGAATTATGCCGGCCGTTGCGCAGGCTGAGGCGTTTTTGGCATCCGCAGTTTTTGCTGAAACCAAAAAGCTGCCCAAGGATCCCAATCACCCGCTTTTCAAATTGTTTCCGGATTTTGTGGAACAGCTAAAATCCATAGCGGGGTAGAACTATTGAATATTGTCGAATGAATATTGAAGATTTAAGCCTCCGGCTCGTAGACCCTACGGCTCGGAGAGGAATTCTATCCATTTTAAAAAAGACGGAGCGCAGCCTCCGGCTCGCAGACCCTACGGCTCGGAGAGGAATTCTATCCATTTTAAAAAGACGGAGCGCAGCCTCCGGCTCGTAGAGGCCTGTAGTGCCTACGGCTCGGAGAGCGACATCCATAAATCTTCAATTTTCAATTTTCAATTTTCAATCTTGAGTCTTCAATCTTCAATTTTAAATTGGTAAGCTATCAACATCAAAAAAGGAGTATTGATTATGTCCGAACTGACACCGAAAGAACGCGTGATGCGGTTGCTGCGCAAAGAGCCCATCGACACCATGCCATTTTTCAGTGGCATGGGAATGGTGGTGATGCCGGGAATCGAAAAATCCGGCTATAAATTTGCAACGGTCCACACGGATGCCGAACGCATGGCCTGGTCGGCCATCTGGTCGGCGCGACTAATGGGATTTGACTGTGTGGTGATTCCCTATGACATGACCATGGAGTCCGAAGCCATGGGCAATACCATCAGCTTGTATGAAGATTCGGAAGACATCTTATATCCGACCATACCCGAGAAAATATGGTCCAGCATGGATCAAGTCGTGATTCCTGACAACATCGAGCAACTCGGACGTCTACCGATCATCCCCCAGGCGATTGAGATCATCAAAAAAGAGGCCCCGGAGCTGGCTATCGGCTGCTGGCAGCTGGGACCGTTTACCCAGGCCGGACAAATTCTGGAGCTGGATATGATCCTCAAAGGGGTTTTTAAACAGAAAGCCCAGGTGGAAGCGCTGCTCGACAAGTTAAGCGAGATGATCACCAAGCTCGGCCGGCAGTGGCAGGCGGCCGGCTGTGATTACATCGTTTTGCGTGAGCCGGGTGTGGCCGCGGATCTGTTAAGTCCGCGCACCTTCAAAGATATCATTCAGCCGCGATTAGCCCACATATTGGCGGGCTGGGACTCGCCTAAGTTGCTGCACATCTGTGGTCAGACCGATCCGCTGATTGAAATGATGAACCAGTGCGGTGCGGATGGACTTACCGTCGATATCAAGTGTAATGTCGCTGAAGCCAGGAAAAAATTGGGTAACGACGTTTTACTGATGGGCAACGTCGACACCTACTCGATGACCTGTGACCCGGAAACACCGGTTGAGGCCACCGTAGCGCATATCAAAGAAATCATCGACAACGGCGTCGACGCGGTCATGCCCGGTTGTGATCTGTGGCCGGCCATCATTGAGGCCAACATGAAGGCTGCTGTGGACACCACTCACGAATACGGCCAAAAGTCGAGCCCGGCCATTGGTAGGCTTTAACTCTAAAAAAAAACTGCATCGACGGTCTCGTTATACAGATATCGTTGATTGGTTGATTAGTTGATTGGTTAAGTGGTTGTAAATATGGATTTATCTCATATTTGTAAAATAAAACAATTGGACACTTCTTGTTTCAACAGAAAGGACAATTAGGACACAGATGAACACGGATTAAAAAAAAAGTATGTTTTGCCTTCGGCGAGAAAGGACACATAGCAGGCAGGTAGTTACGTATGTCTAGACATGGTTCCGCCGCCAGGCGGTTTGTACTAATCTGCGGTTATCTGTGCAAATCTGTGTCCCCAAAATCTTTAAACAACAATCGTAACATTCTAAAATGATGACTATAATTTACCTAGTCAACCATTCAACCAGTAAACTATTCAACGAGGTCTGGTTATCAATCAAACACGATAGCAAAGGAGAAAAGGATTATGGCAACCAAAGAAGAATTATTGGAAAAATTAAAAAACGGTGTGGTCGAATACCTGGAAGATGATGTCAAAGAAGCGTCTCAACAGGCTCTGGATGACGGCTATGAAGCGCTTGAAATGATTATGGACGGTTTGGCAGCCGGCATGGAGATTGTCGGAGACCTGTATGACCGCAACGAATATTTTGTTCCCGAGGTGCTGATGTGTGCCGATGCCCTGTATGCCGGGCTGGCATCCAGGGCGATGTGCATGACATTGGTAAAAACCTGGTCAAGATGATGTTCGACGTCGCCGGCTGGGCTGTTCACGATCTGGGTCGCGACGTGCCCTTGGAGAAATTCGTGGAAGAACAATTGCGGACCGACTCGGAGGTTGTCGCCATGTCGGCCATGATGACCACCACCATGCTGGGCATGAAGAAAGTCATTAAAATGATTAAGGAGAAAAATCCCGATGTCGCCATTATGCTCGGTGGTGCGCCTGTCACCCAGGATGTGGCCAACCTGTTTGGTGCGGACGGCTACGCTGAATCGGCCGGCAATGCCGTTTCAGAGGGCATTAAGATGATCGGTCGGCTAAGAGAGATGCAAAAATCGTAAGGACAAGCAACCCGATGGAGTTGTCAGAGCCCCAGGGCTGCATAATTTATATAGGTTTCAGGTGTCGGGTGTCAGGTGTCAGCATCTAACATCTCCTTTCACTGACACCTGACACCTTGCGTTCCTTGCAGCATTGTTGTCAGAAAAAAAACGATTAACCAACACCCAATACCGAATACCGAATAACTTTCAAAATGACATGGATTCAGTAACCGGGGGTTCACGAAGAAATTAACTCATATGTGAAAGAAGGAGTCGAGTAAATGGATGAAGACAAAGCGATGGTGATTTTTCAGCCTTCCGGTCGCAGGGGAGAAGTTGCCAAAGGCATTACAGTGATAGAGGCCTCGCGCTTGCTGGGGGTGGACATTGAGGCCCTGTGCGGTGAGAAAAAGGTCTGCGGCAAGTGTGTGGTTCGGATTGAAGAGGGACATTTT
Source organism: uncultured Desulfobacterales bacterium (assembly GCA_945787595.1). The sequence continues at coordinate 3,757 of CALZJV010000739.1, forward strand.
GAAAAATATGGCATTCAATCCAGTGTCTCCCATGTCAGCGCCTGGCAGGAAGAAGAAGAGAAGTTTATCAATGAGGAGCGCAGAGAAAAGGGTTTTCGGCTTGGCTGTGTGGCCACGGTGCAAGATGATATTCTGGTTTTTGTGCCCGAAGAGTCCAGGGCCGGCAAGCAGGTGGTCAGCAAGGCGGCCCGCGACATTTTCATCGAACACAATCCGGCCGTCAAACTGTACTATGTCGAAGTCGACGAGCCG
>CALZJV010000740.1 GCA_945787595.1 uncultured Desulfobacterales bacterium
TGAATTACAGAGTGATCGCCATCGGCGACTCCTATAATGACATCACCATGCTCCAGGCAGCCGACCACGCAATTTTATATTGTCCGCCGGGGAATGTTAGAAAGGAATACACAGAATTTCCGACAGTGAATAATTACGCTGAACTGAAAAACCAACTTCTTAAAATAATTTGCGGTTGATCGAAGGAATGACTAATTTCGAATGACGATTGACGAATTATTGAAACGCTACGCTCTATCTGTTTTTATAAAATTGACAGAATACCATAACTTTAGCTCATTTTAGTTCATTTCAAATTTTAGATCATTTTCTCATTTTAAAATATAACCTATTGAAACTCTAATTAGATATTTCGCTCTGATAATGTGACGAAGTAGAATTAGTCATTCCAGGGGGGAACCTTTAATGTTCAGTCATCGCACGACGTACCGCGTCATATATGGCGATACCGACAACATGGGCCAGGCCTATTATGGAAACTATTTTCGCTGGTTCGAGGTCGGACGCAGTGAATTGTTCAGGTCCCTGGGGCTTTCATACAAAGCCGTTGAAGACAATGGCATTTTTCTTCCTGTATCCGAAGCCCATTGTAAATACGCCAGGCCCGCTAAATACGATGATATCCTGGTGATAGAAACTTCTCTGGACTCCAAAATGAAAGCCGGATTCAAGTTCGACTACAAAATCTACAAGGAAGATGGGAATACGCTATTGGCCAAAGGTTATACCAAACACCCGTGCATCAACCAGGAAGGGAAGGTCGTGCGCCCTCCTGGTTTTATCCATAAGATTATTGCGAAAGCCCTTCCGAGATCAGAAGACGAATGACAGAAACCCCGACTTTGAAAATCGCAGTACGATATCAACCGAATAGTGATCAATAACCATGCAGATAGACATCTCAAGGTTTGACCATTGCCACCTTCTGGTCGTCGGTGATTTAATGATCGATGAATATGTATGGGGAGAGGTGGATCGCATCTCTCCGGAAGCACCGGTTCAGGTCGTGTCGGTTAAAAATGAGGATTACGCGCTGGGGGGCTCCGGTAATGTCGTCAACAATCTGGTCGCCTTGGGCGCTAGAGTTTCCGTACTCGGCGTCACCGGTATAGGCAGGGGCCGGAAGCTGTTGCTAAATAGACTAAACGATCTCGAGGTGGATACCCGGGGAGTTATTCCGGAACGATCACGGCCAACAACAAAAAAAACGCGGATAATTGCAGACCATCAACAGGTGCTTCGCATTGACCGGGAGACAAAAAAACAAGTTGCTTTTTCAACCTTCAAATCCCTCACGAATCTGGCTGAAAAAATCATCCCCGAAGTAGATCTGATTCTGATTTCGGATTATGGTAAGGGCTTGATTACCCGCACTCTGATTGCCGATCTGGTTAAAATCGCCAAAAACAACAACAAAATAACAATTGCCGATCCCAAGGGACTCGACTTTACAAAATATTCAGGCGTATCATTACTCACCCCCAACAGCAAAGAAGCATCCCTGGCCGCGGGTGTGGAAATTTCAGATGAAAAAAGCATAGCGGCCGCAGCAAAAATCCTGATTAAAAAATCCGGTATCGAAAAACTTCTGATCACCTGCGGCAAAGACGGCATGGTCCTTTTTGAACCTGGCAGTAACCTGTTTAAGATCGGCACAAAAACCCGGGAGGTCTATGATGTATCCGGGGCCGGAGACACCGTAATCGCTGTTTTAGGGCTTGGCATGGCCGCCGGGTTGCCCCTAAAAGAGGCGATTACTCTGGCCAACACCGCCGCAGGAATTGTGGTTGGTAAAGTGGGAACCGCGACGGTGAGCAAAAGGGAACTCTTGCAGGCATTAAAACAAACTTCCGAAGAAAACGCTTCCAAATACAAATCGTTAAACGAAATTTCCCAGCTTTGTCGAAAGTTGCAAAAAGACCGCAAACGGATCGTGCTAACCAACGGCTGTTTTGACCTTTTGCATGTGGGCCACATCCGGCTCTTTTCCGCATCCAAACAGCTTGGCGATGTGATGATTGTCGCCATTGATGACGATGACTCCGTGAAACTCCTGAAAGGAGCAGGCAGGCCCGTCATCAGCTCCACCGAGCGCGTTCGTATCCTCAGTGCCCTGGACAGCGTGGATTATGTGGTGGTCTTTGCCACCAGTGACTTGGATAATGTTATCGGAGCTATTCGACCCGACGTTTTGACTAAGGGCAGCGACTTCGAATCAGCTGATGTTTTGGGACGGGAAATTGTCGAAAGCTACGGGGGGCGAATCGAACTAATACCCATAACCGAAGAGATCTCCGCCACTCAGATTATTAATAGTATTAAAAAAAAAGGTGAAATCTGAACTATTACAAAGATGTTAAGTATCCAAAAAAATTCCCGGGGTGTCGTATTCAAGGTTCTGGTACAGCCGCGCTCGTCTAAAAACATGGTCGCCGGTCTTCACGATGACGCGCTGAAAGTCAAGCTTACCGCTCCTCCCGTGAACAATGCCGCCAACCGCATGAGTATTAAATTCCTGGCAAAAGCATTAGGAGTTCCAAAATCCTCTTTAGAAATCGTCTCCGGACATACCAGCCGCAACAAGCAGGTGCTTCTGCACTCTGATCGGACCGAATTATCAGAAAAAGAGTATGGTCGTCTTAGGCAACTAATTTTAGACTTGGCTTCCTCCTGAACAAGAATAAGAGGTTGGATCGGTGCCCTTGAACCGGATGGCCGTTTGCCGGTTTATCAGATCTGAATTTTAATTGTTTCCATCCGTTATCCGGCAACCTAGTCGATACCCTCGTTATCTATTTGCTCGATGGAGTTTGTTATTCTCCGGCGCGTTTGGCCATTGCACAAACCATATCCGGTCAAAACCGACAGAAGGCGCAACCGGCCAACCGCATAGCTATAAAAAGTTTGGTCAGGTTGACAAAAATCCCTTGACTAAT
>CALZJV010000741.1 GCA_945787595.1 uncultured Desulfobacterales bacterium
AGAAACTTAAACGTATCTGCGATCGACTGATATTTTGGGTTTAAGGGAGAAACTATGAAATTGCTTCAACCTAGCAAGTACATGGCTCTTTATATTCTATCCATCTTTATAATTTCAGCATTTTTCTATTCATACGCTCCCGCTTCGGTTACCCATTACCCAACAAACGGATGGCAAATCTCTGCTCCTGAAGCCCAAGGCATGCATTCCAAACCAATTTTAGACATGATGGAGGCTATCAAGAAAAAAGGATATAACATTCAGAGTGTGTCCATCGTCCGCAATGGATATCTTGTGTTAGATGCCTACAACTATCCATTTAAAGACGGCCAAAAACACGAAATGTATTCGGTAACGAAAAGTGTTACCTCTGCGCTAATCGGCATTGCGATAGATAAAGGTTACATTAAAGATGTAACCCAAACGATCAGCGAACTTTTCCCCGATAAAAAAATCTCCAATCTTGACGAGCTTAAAAGATCCTTGACCTTAAAAGACCTTCTAATGATGGCATCCGGGTTAGACTGTAATGATGCCTCGGCAAACCGCTGGGCCGGTACCATTGCAATGCTAAAGAGCAACGATTGGACGCAATATACCTTAAATCTACCCATGGCTCAGAGGCCGGGAGAATATTTTCACTATTGTAATGGGGTTTCACACTTGCTCTCCGCCATCATCCAAAAATCTTCAGGCATGAAAACCATAGAATTTGCCAAGAAGTACCTGTTCGATCCGCTTGGGATTAAAGATATTGAATGGGCAGAAAGCCCGGAAGGCATCAACAACGGCTTTTCAGGGCTGCGGTTGCAACCGAGGGACATGGCTAAAATCGGGCTACTTTATCTGAATCAGGGAAAATGGGAAAATAAGCAAATCATATCTGTGGACTGGATCAAGGCTTCAACCCGGCCTTATATTGATGGAAGATGGAATGGTGAAGATTATGGATACCAATGGTGGATCAATCCTGCCGGATATTATTCTGCCGTGGGCAAGTACGGGCAGGCTATCTATGTCATGCCCGCTAAAAATTTAGTGGCGGTATTTACGAGTCATATTCTAGGAAAAGATATGTACATTTCGGGTCCGTTGCTTAAAGAGTATATCATTCCTGCGATTGCATCTTCAAAGCCGTTGCCACCTGACCCGCAAGAAACAGCGCGACTGGATGATTTTCTGGCCGGCATTGCCAAGGCCCCGACGCAGGGTATGATTTGGTTATCAGAAAATCAGGGTGTCGCAAAAGATGGCATATTCAAACGAACAGCCGCCCCGTCTTTTCAGTTTACTTATCCTGTGGGGAGCACAAAAGCGATACTGGGTCTTCCCTCTCAAATTATGAGAATGAAAACACCGGAAGGTATCATTTTTACTGCCACTATTATGGATATTCCTGAGGGCGTCAAATTAAAAGACTTCGGGCCAATTTTTATTGTAAAATGGTTTGGGAACTATCGTTATGGTTCGAATCTCAAAGTTACTTCAAATAAAGAAATCACGCTTAAATGCGGCACCAAAGCATACCAAACCAATTTTACCTGGGTGTGGAATAATACCGACAAGATGACGACCTTTCAAGTGTCTGCATACAGGGATGGCCAATGCATATTTCTAGCCACTCACCCATGGCAAAACCCCGAGAAAGTAGAACCAATCGTTCAGAGTTTAACATTTAAATAAAGGATATAAAAAGAGACGGACCATTAGTTCAGGCCTCGTTGAATAGTTTACTGGTTGAATGGTTGATTAGGTAAATTATAGTCATAATTTTAGAATATTACGATTGTTAAAACATGAAGTGTCCAATTATTTTGCATATATGGGATAAATCCTTATTTACAACCACTTAACCAATCAACTAATCAACCAAGTAACGATATCTGTAGTTATTCTTTACCCCGTTGTTTAGACAACATCGGGGCTACCTTGCATCTATGATTACCACTGCTGTCAGGCTTGCATGCGTGTCACAAAATCCACAAAATCGATCATGTACTTGGTGAGCTGTTTCTTCACCCCGTCATCCACTAAATTACCCTCTTCGTCGAACTTGCTCATGGCACCGCCGACCCACATAAGCTTCCCAGACCATACCTGCGCTCCTAATACGCGCATTACTGGAAGCCATGCATACTGTGAAAAGGCGGTACCAAAGTTGCCCGGCGTGGCCCCCATAAGCCCTAAGGGAAGATTGCCGAATATACGCCGGCGGTCTTCCGGTGGACGTGTCAGCCAATCGATTGCGTTCTTGAAGACCCCAGGAATCGAGTTGTTATTTTCAGGTGTCACCATCAACAAACCGTCGGCGCTGGCGATACGTTCCTTCAATTCGCTCACGACCGCTGGAATACCTTCCGCCGCTTCGAGATCCCCGTCATACAAAGGGATGCCTTTGATGGATTCAATTGCAAGCGTACATCCTTCAAATTCCAACCATAGTAACCATGATAACCTCCTTTGGATCATTTGTATTTACTAATATCTACACCTATCTCGCTTGCACGTTTATCATACCATTCCATCTCATCTTTTGGTGGTGAGATAATTTCCTCAGGATCTTTGCGTATCAGTTTTATGGCTTCTGTAGAGCAGGTTGTTACACAAAGACCACAACCAATACACTTATCACGAATAACCTGGTTGAAGTCAGTCCCTGCTTCTATAGCGCCTACCTGGCATCGTTCATCTATGCAAGTATTACAGACAACGCATTCGTCAGAATCAATTTCGGCATAATAGTTTGAATTGATAACATCAGATGCATTTATCCCCAAATCATTAATAGATGTTAAAACATGGCAACAACACCCACAACAATTACAGATATAAAAATGACCTCTTTTGATATTCCATGTCAGATGAACCAATCCTGCCTCCTCGGCCTTATTGAGTACAGCATAGGCTTCCTCTTTTGAAATTTCACGATAAATAGGTGAATTATCGAAAACACCTGGAATCGGTGCATAGGCAGTACAAATTTCCAGTGGCTTGTCACAACCATCGCCTAACAAATGTTTTTCTTTTCTACAAATACAATCGAACACTGCACGGCACTGACTGTTTTCGATAATATTTGAAACTTGTTCATAGGATAGGGCTATTTGCTTACTCTCTATTTCTTTTTCAATCGGGACAACTTGCATGAGTTGAGGTTTTCTTCTAAAAAACTGATCACTCCAAACTTTCATGAATTCATCGCACATTTCCGCCATTTCACGGTCCATGTGGGGTAGTTGAAATTCATAAATTCCAATAGCCCAGGGTACCATTTTGAAGACCATTATCCCGCCAATGTCCACACCAAAGATCTGCCCTCGCTGCCACATTTCAATTAAATGATCTTCTAAACCGTCCAACTGCCTTCCCGTTCTTTCTGAAATCTGCTGTGCCGTCTCGAAACTTAACCTCAAGTCGCAAAATAGTTCCGTGTCTTCTGGTCTAAAAATCCTTTTCAATAATTTAATTTCAACACCTGATTCTGTTGCTGGAAAACCGTTAGGAAGGGTATCAAGCACTTTGGCTAACTTAAGATACATTTCTTCCCTCATGATGAATGGCCTCCTTATTTGAAATGAATGGTCGGGAATACCAACTAACAACCCAATATCTGGTAAGTTGTGTTTTGTTGAAAATCATATCAGATGGACCTTACTTACATCATAAATATCATCGGCTTACAGATACATTGAGACTATCAAACATTGAGAGAAATTTGTGATATTTCCTGATTTAACCGTGATTTGAGCCTTTACGAAATTTCATGTACCTTGATAATCATCTTTAATTAGACAGATATCGAAATGTGTGATGATATAATTCGCGTATCACACTGTTTTTAGGGTTGTCAAATGCTGCGATAGATATCAGCAATCAGCACCGGACACGAAAGAAACGGGATCGATGATATCACGGATTTTTTAAGCCAATGATTTTGCCCGATTTTAGAAGTATCTGCAATTTTGAGATTTGAAAATATTTACGATTGCCAGATGATATATGCGATAATTTGAGTTTGTCCCTTCATTGCCGACAATCATCATCCAAAAAAACTGTGGTTTGACGCTATGATCGTTCTTACGGCCACAATGATGGCCATGGATATGTTGGATAGGGCGATGGGTACCGGATGAAGCAACTCAAATCTTTTACTTTTTGACTGGATTATTAAATTGACACCAGATATTCTATCCGCTTGCGGTGGGGTCATTCATTTGAAATATATAGGATGTTTTTTAAATGGATAAGGTTTTTGGCACCAAAATATCAATGCATGAAAAATGAGATGATGATAATTTTTAATAGGCTGGTTCCTTTGTGTAATAAAGGCCTGAAGAAACTGGCATATCTTATAAGGGAACGCCTGAATATGATAGAGGTGAAAATCCTGTTTCTCGGGCTTGTTCTGACGGCCCTGACCGGGATTTATTTTCTCTATCTTCTTTTTACAGACCCCGGCCTTTACAAGGTGCTGTCTTCAACCGCCATCATTCATATTATGGGGGGAAGGGCCTTGGGAATTCTCACCTGTCTTTCCGCAGGCATTTCCCTTTTTTATACAATTTTATACAATTTTTTCCTTGAAGTCGTTATTGTTTTGATTGCATACGGCATTGTGGTCCTGGTGATGCGAAACATCATCCAGCCGAAGCTCTTTGACAGTGCTGTCCGAAAGGCGGAACTCACCGCCCAGAGCCAGAAGACCAAGATTAAAAAGTACGGTTCTATCGGGCTTTTCCTGTTTGTCATGTTCCCCTTTTTCATGACAGGACCGGTGATAGGTGCCATCATCGGGTACTTGCTGAACTATAGGGCGATCAATAATTTTCTGATTGTTTTCAGCGGAACCCTAGCCTCCATCATGATCTATGCCCTTATCGGCAACAATATCATCAATTTTATCAACCAATACATTCATATTGACGTACTGAAAAAATGGGGTGGGATCATCATCGCTGTGCTGATAGTGGTCCTCTTGATCTACCACTTAAAAACCACTTAAAAACCGTAAAAGCCTTTCTTTATTATGGTGATGATGACGGAGAATGAATTAGATGGAGTTTTTATTATTTTCCAGGGATTAAAGAAAAAAATTATAGGAAGGAAATTAAGTTATCGCTACATATCCCAATAAAATTGGGTTTTTCCGAACCCTACATATCTTTGGAGTATTCTGCAATTTTGAAGCCGAACATTCATTGTCGATACATAGCGAGACTGTCGAAAAAGTCTTAAAAGGAATTTTTTGCAATTTGACATATAATATAATCAATTGCTTACGAACCACAAAATTAATGATTTTAGGTTTTTCGACAGTTTCAGCAGGTATCTTAACCCCCGGTTCAGCGGAGGGGCGTCAGCCCCGTCCGCTGTAACCATTTAGCAAGGTTAAGGTTCTTCACCTTCGCCAACCGGTTCAGAGCCCGTGGATAGTCTTGTGTTATTCGTGCCTTCAGGAACATATATAAAATATATAGGCTTTTCGTTTCTTAGCATATCTATAATATTAGACATGTCTGAATATCCGTAATACATGATAAATCTATTGTCATCTATTTTTCTAGATTCGGGTAAATCTCCTGTACCGCCTAGAAAGTGCACATAGGTCACCTTGCCACCATCCCCTGTGCAGATAGCTACAGCCTTGGCGCTAGAGTCTCGCGATGAAAAACCATAATACTGATAACTTTTGATTTCGAATATTTCGGCCATTGGGACCTCCTTGGTTCAATTTGTCGCCTTGAAACGATTGGACTTTTTTATAGTGTGCCTCCTTCCTTTTTTTAGGCTTTATGCGGGGAAAGAGTATAAGTAGAAAACGCAAAAAGCCTCTAAAGGACATAAAACGCCCTTAGAGGCTTTCGTATCGGCACCTTCAGGAAACCTTTTCTCATGGTGCTCTCCACAAAGATTAAGGATTAAAAGTGACTATTTTTTTTAGGTAACTGACAGTAGGTGTATTTCAGATAAGACTCAGCTCAGAGCAGGGTTCCGAATGAGATCAATAGTCGAATGAGAGGACAATCAGCGTTGCGCTTCTGGGCAACAAGAGATGGTTGGTTAACAATTTTTCTAAATATCTATACGACTTTGTTGTCATTGTCAAGAATTCACCCAAAAGCACCACATTGTAGTAACTGAAAAGGCAGACGCATGAGGATACGAGAGTGTAGCTTTCTTGCCACTATCATAACTTACTGAAAATGTTATATATCAAATGGATATCATAAACTTTTAGGTGATGTCAAATGCTAAGATTTATAGAAGCAGCTAACCAAAGTGATGCAATTGTAAAATTACGATCAATTGGGGAGGTATAATTCCTCCTCTCAACGACATTGCTGGCACTGAGAGGGGTGAGATGATGATAAATCCGACAAAATCTATGGACACATCCCATGTTTATCAACTTCAATGCAACCGCAATTTGTTGGATTGGAATCTGTCAAAGCACAGTCTACAAAATCCATTGCTTCGGGTATGTCTAAACGGGCAGTGATAGAGGTGGAGTTACAAGGGAAAGAGCCTGAACTGATCACAGAAACTTGTGTTTCCACCTCATAAATAAGTAGAAAGTTAGGTCCGCCGGAGTCTCCTCCACAGGAGCCATTTTGGTCTTTGGCAAAGTGCTGAAATGAGCGCATAAGATTTCGTTTTGGCCCCATGAATCCATGAAAGACGCTGTTATCCGCTATGCTGCGATTAAGAAAAGTCTCTAAATCGGGAGAGACACCACCTTTATTGCCTTCACCTGGACGATTAAGATATTCGCCAATTCCATAGCCAACCTGGATGAGAATAAAGGGATCATGAATATCTCCAAAGTCGTAAAGATAATCTTCAATATCGATAAGAGCAACCGGTTCGATTCCCGTAAGATCAACGGGAGTCCCATCCCCTGTCACAAGTCCTCCTGCGGGTATCGGAAGAACAACCAACCCATAGTCGAATTGAATGTTCCAAGCATTTTCTCCTGGAAAATATCCATCATATAAAACAGGTTGCCCCCCGAGGATATATTGATTCGTGCTCGATGCTGTGACGCCAAGATCTTTATCAATCACTTCATCAAAAGAAACGCCGACATCAACCAAAGACCCGTCTTGCAGACCTTCCAACCAAAACTGCGGGCAATGACCCATGTTATCTTCTATCCGAATCAAACTTCCTGAGCATCTACCAGAACTGATTAAAATCGGTTCGCCATCTGCAATCAATCTAAATCCGGCAATCGAAACCACATTTGGGTGAGCTCCTTCGTCGGGTACTCCATAGGTGATCGCATCAGCCGTGGTGCTAAAAGAAAGTGCTCCCAACAATAAAAAACAGAAACCTAATTTTTTAAAAATACCCATCGCAACCTCCTTTTGCTGTTTGTTAAGTTATAATGAACCAGATGTTTGATAAAAGTAAGGATTGAAGCGTTCTGATAGACAAGCCTTATCTTGGGTGGTAAGGTTAATGGCCGACCGCAAATGTGTCGGCCATTATTAAAATTGGGTCCACCCGTGCCTATTTATTTTGGTTCCGTGGCCTTGGAAGACCTATGACCGTACCTTCACGGCGCTGATCCGCACCGCCATACTGCTTTCCGGTTTGAAGGTCGATTACAATTGCCTGCACGGAGCCAATTGAAGATGGGCTTCTAAATACATGTCCCAAATCTTCCAATTCCTGAATAACATCTTCTGAAAAGCCTTCTTCACGCCGAATAGATGCCCCCGTTGGGTTACTCGTTGTTGACGAGATCCGCGGCGCATCAATGGCTTGCTGAATGGCCAGGCCGTGATCGATGAGATTAAGAGTGATCTGAAAGACAGAATTGATAATAGTTGAGCCGCCTGGCGAGCCATATGCCGCGATAGGACTGTCGCCTTTGAACAGAATACTGGGTGACATGCTGCTTCGCGGACGCTTAAACGGTGCAACATCGTTTGCGCCGGGGTCGAAATCAAGGTCACCGGGAGGATCAGTACCCGCCCTGGGAGTAAAATTGAAGTCCGTCAATTCGTTGTTCAGCAAAAAGCCATAGCCGGGAACCATGATACCGGACCCCCATCCTGCTTCGATGGTGGTGGTGTATGACACAACATTACCCCATTTGTCCACCACCGAAAAATGCGTCGTGTGACCATGCTCGGGTTGAGATGTCAAGGAGGCCAGCTTTACACTTTTTAGCAGTGAAGCTGAATCAAAAGGTCGAGGATCCTCTGGGAATGCCTCTGGAATACGGCTGTCCGGATCAATCAAAGCGCTTCGCATCGCAACATAAGCGTCATCGATCAAGCCATCTTTTGGAACATCGACAAAGTCTTCGTCTCCCATCCAGACGGCGCGATCGGCAAAGGCGAGACGCATAGCTTCTATCATAACGTTCAGCGTTCTGGTAGCGCCGAATCCATATCCTTGGCTCTCGTCTTCAATAGGAAAGCGCTCAAGCATCTTTAGCATCTGTATGACAGTCAGTCCGCCTGATGATGGCGGGGACATGGACTTTAGGGTGAACCCTCGGTAATTGCCAACGATCGGTTCTCTGATTTTTACATCATACTGATCCAAATCTTCCAAGGACATACGACCCACACCTGGGAGTCCTGCTTGGGTGCGTTTCTGCACCTCAACGATTGCCTCGGCAATTTCGCCTCGGTAAAAAACGTCAGGGCCTTGTTCAGCAATCAGCCGGAGTGTATTGGCAAGATCGGGCTGCTTGAGCAGAAAACCTTCCGGTAGCGGGTCACCGTTGGGAAGCCTGAAAACAGCGGCCGTTTCAGGCTGCAAGGTGGTTCTTGTACTTGCGGTATCCCCAGCCAGAAATCTATTAATTTCAAAACCGTCTTCGGCCAGTTTTATGGCTGGTTCAATAGCCTCCGCAAGGGAAATTGTCCCCCAGTTCTCCAATGCTGTGGTTACGCCCAGCAGTGTACCTGGAACGCCGACAGACAATCCGCTTGTTGATGCCGCGGTAAAGCCTAACCCTTGAAACATATCCGGCGTGGCAACTGCTGGGGCTTTCTCACGGGATTCCATTATAAAGGTTTCGCCGGTTTCCGCGAGATGAATCATCATGAATCCACCGCCTCCTATACCTGAGAAATTGGGTTCGACAACATTTAAGGCAAATTGAATGGCAGCAGCTGCGTCAATGGCGTTACCTTTGCTTTCAAGAACTCTTGCGCCAACTTCAGCCGCCAAAGGTGTTGATACCGAAACCACACCTTGGCGAAAGGCCTTGCCCGTCCAGGAAGGAGGCCCTTTATCTACTGGTGGTTTCGCCGTTTCAGGTAATATTTTACCCGGCGGAACTCCTGGGGTTTCAGGAGGGCGTTTACATGGCGATGAGCTCGGAAAGATTAAAAAAAAGAGAGATAGCAAAAAAGTCATGTATATTAAACTTTTTGACAAATGTTTGAGTATACACTTCATTATCTGCCTCCTTTCTAAATCGATGATACGATTAGGGTAGAATTTTTAATTTATAGATATGAAAATTTGAATAACTACGTGATATTTAGATGTCATACCACCATCCTTCAAAAACTCTTAATATTTTTTGGTGTGGTGCAAAAAAGCCTCCAAGAGAATTCAGTATTACTTCCCTTGGAGGCTTTATGTCGGCAATTTTTGGTAACCCTTTCTCATGGCTCTCTCCAGGAGATTAGTGGGTTGTTATTGACCGAATTGATAACTATAAATGTAGTTGAGTTTATTTATGATAGGGCAGTTTCGATTGTCAAGAACAAAGAGGTTAGCAATTTGTTAGAAATTACAGCAAAAGGAGGCCAGAGCGTTTCAGTCAGATCTACATAACTGTTGCCACTATCGTAAGTTGCTAAAAATGTTATATATCAAATGGATATCACACATTTTCCAGCGGTGTCAATTGCTGAGAGTCGAGAAAAAATTTAGCTGTCGCATCTTGATCAGTGATTAA
>CALZJV010000742.1 GCA_945787595.1 uncultured Desulfobacterales bacterium
TGAGGGCTGCCGATTTCTTCCTGTCCTTCAAATAGAAACTTAACATTTAAAGGCAAAGTGCCATCGGTCCGGAGTAATGCCTCGACGGCAATAATCGGGATGAGCATGTTACCCTTGTTGTCGGAAGCCCCCCGGGCATAGATCCGTTCATCCCGAACTTCAGGTTCAAACGGCGGCGTTGTCCAAAGCTCCAGCGGGTCTGCCGGCTGTACATCGAAGTGGCCGTAAATCAAGACTGTCGGCTTAGCGGGTGCATGCAGCCACTGGCCGCTAACCACCGGATGTCCGCCGGTGGGCATGACCTCCACCGCATCCATGCCGGCTTTTCGCAGCCGCTCCGCCACCCATTCGCCCGCCCGCTTGACATCGTCCGCATGTTCGGACAAACTCGATATGCTCGGGATGCGCAAAAAATCGGAAAGTTCTCTCACATAACGCTCTTTGTGCTCTTCAAGATAATTCTGCCAACCGGTCATATTCGCTCCTTTTGTTTTGATTGTAGAAACTCCGAGGCGTTTAATTATCCCAGATTGTGCTTTTTGACAAAATCATCCAGCACCATATCGAAGTTCGGTCGCCCGATTTCTTGCAGGTTGTAGTACACCCGGGTGTTGGGCTTGTCAATTTTTATGATTCGGTTCAAATCAATCGGGGTGCCGATGACCACGGCATCACATTCGGTTGCGTTGATAGTGGTCTCAAGGTCTTTTAACTGCTGCTCACCGTAGCCCATGGCCGGCAGAACGCAACCGATGTCCGGATATGTCTCGAATGTTTCACACAGCCGGCCGACGATATACGGACGAGGATCCACCAGTTCGGCGGCACCGAATTTCTGGGCTGCAACGACCCCGGCACCGATCTTCATTTCCCCGTGGGTCAGGGTCGGTCCGTCCTCCACCACCAGTACCTTTTTGCCCCTGACCACCGCCGGGTCGTCCATATCCAGCGTGGAAGCCCCGTCAATGACGATGGCGTCCGGCACCTCGGAGGCAATGTTGCGGCGCACAATCTCAATACCCTCGCCATCTGCACTGTCCATTTTGTTGATCACGACCACATCTGATAATCTCAGGGTGACGTTACCCGGATAATAGGTAAGCTCATGCCCCGGACGATGGGGATCGACGACGGTCACATGCAGATCGGATCTGTAGAACGGAAAATCGTTATTGCCGCCATCCCACAGGATGACATCACACCCGCTGGGGTCTGCCTCAGCTGCCCGGACGATGGCTTCGTAATCCACACCGGCATAGATGACATTGCCGCGCACCACGTGGGGTTCATACTCCTCCATCTCTTCGATCGTGCAATTATGTTTGTCCAGGTCGGACAGCGCCGCGAAGCGCTGCACCTTCTGGGCGGCAATATCACCGTAAGGCATGGGATGGCGAATGGCCACGACTTTCAGACCTTTGGCCATCAGGATTTCTATAATTCGACGTGATGTCTGACTTTTACCACAGCCGGTGCGCACAGCCCCCACGGAGATGACCGGCTTGGTGCTTTTAACCTGGGTGTCTTTAGGGCCCAGCTGAATAAAATTGGCACCGGCAGCATTTACCAAGGCGCCCACAGACATGACATGTTGGTATGGCACATCGCTGTATGCGTAGACGCAATCGTCAACTTCAAGCTCGTTGATCAGTCTGGTAAGATCTTTTTCGGCATGAATGGGAATACCTTGCGGATAAAGGTTTCCGGCAAGCTCGGACGGATACTTGCGGCCCTCGATGTCCGGAATCTGGGCGGCGGTAAAGGCAACGACGTTATAAGCCTCATTGTTCCGGTAGTAGGTGTTAAAGTTGTGAAAATCCCTGCCCGCCGCGCCGATGATGATGACATTCTTTTTTGACATAATTATTTTCCTCCCTATTCTATTATTATGGCACACAGATGTTATAACATCTAAAATTTACCTAATCCGTTTGATTCGTGTTCAGCCCTGTCCGCTATTTTATAATTTCCGTCCCCGCCTTGCCTGCGATCGCCAATTCAATATCTTCCAGTTTTCCGATGATGCCCCGCTTGCCGGTAGCCTCAAAAAATTGCACAATCGCATTAACCTTCGGCCCCATTGAGCCTGCCGGGAAATGTCCTTTTTTGACATATCGCTGCATTTCTATCAAGGAAACCTTGCCAAGAACTTTCTGCCTTTTGGTTCCCCAATGAATAGCGGCTCCCTCAATATCCGACACGATCAGAAATATATCAGCCTTTATTTCCCGGGCCAGGATGGCGCTGGCAAGATCCTTGTCAATGACCGCTTCAACACCGCGAAATTTACGTTCTTTTCGAATAACCGGAATGCCACCGCCACCACAGCAAATTACGATAAAGTCCAGATCTAGCAGTTTCTTGATTTCTCTATGCTCGACGATTGTAAGCGGCTTAGGAGAGGCAACAACACGGCGGTATCCCTTATCGGTTTGTACCAGGTTGTAAGGCAACCCTTTTGCTTCTTCTTCAGAATAGAACGGACCGATGGGCTTGGTCGGGTTCTCAAACCCCGGATCGCTTTCATCCACCACCACATAAGTAATCATTGTTAAAAATTGCTGCTGATCCTCAATACCAATATCCATCAGGGCCGTATCCAGCGATGACTCCAGCATATAGCCGATTTGCCCCTGGGTCATCGCCCCGATGATTTCAAGCGGCATTTTCGGCACCGCATCGCAGCTTTCCTGCTGCAGCAGCAGGTTCCCCACCTGGGGGCCGTTGCCGTGGGTGATAACAATTTTATATTTTGGGGACAGCTTCGCAATTTGGCGCATGGGTAATTGCAGGTTCACAAACTGCTCTGCGGCTGTGCCTTTCTGCCCTTTCTTTATCAGGGCATTGCCACCAAGGGCGATTAAGGCGATAGGTTTATCTCCCATTTTTATATCCTTTGAGAGATTAA
>CALZJV010000743.1 GCA_945787595.1 uncultured Desulfobacterales bacterium
GCATGTCGGGGGTTGCTTTAATCCAGCCCTCGTAAATTACTATGAAAATAGCTCTTTTTTTTGGACATAATCGGGCGTGATGAAACCTTCTCCGAGCAGGGGTTTCAGGTTTCGGGTTTCAGGTTTCAGGCCGGCTCTCGCGTTTTCGCTACTGACACCTGACACCTGAGTGCCAGTGTCCAATTTTCATGCAATCCCACGGCAGTTAAAGTGTTACAGCCATTTTTCCAAGCTGAATGATGAGGTCTGTACTGAGCCCAAACATCATTTTTTCCAGTCGCTCTGCCCTCCTGCCCACTCTAATTCCGATAGCTGGTAGCCTTGCCCTTTATCAGAGCGAAATCTTATCGATTCATCAACAATCCATCGCATTGAAAAATATTAAGATTCATGAGATAAACAAATCATAATGGGTGATGTGATGAGAAAAACCGTTCTTTTGGCATTGTTGATGGGTATAATTTTACTGATTTTTGGTTGAGATCGAGCGTTATCTCAAGAGGAACATCCCCGGCTTGTCTGGAAGGGCTGCGGAATCTCCCGGAGAGCGTTTATGGCCGAATGCGCCGAGGCCTATGAAAAAAGAAAGGGGGTCCACATTGAACTGATCGGCGGCGGGGCAACCCTTGGTATTCGCGCAACTGTCGCCGGGGATGCGGATATCGGCGGAACCTGCCGACCTTCGTTACCCAATATTTTTCCAAAACAGGAAAGCGGCGGATACCTCACTCAGGTGGCCTGGGATGCCATCTGCTTCATCACCCATCCCAACAATCCGGTGACCGGCATTACATCCCAGCAGGCAAGGGATATCCTAACCGGTAAAATCACCAACTGGAAGCAGGTGGGGGGACCCGATAAGCCGATCGTTGTTATTTATCGCATCCAGACCGAGATTGGAAAATTTTCAGGTGTCGGATATATGACCCGCAGATTTTTATTCAATGATCCTTATGTCGAATTTACCGAAAAAGCGCTTTATTTCCGGGATTCGGGCTTGGTGGAGAAAAATGTTGAAAATATTCAATGGGCCTTTGCACCGGATGGGGTTTCCAGTGCGCGTCGGCGAAATGTTAAGATATTAACCTTAGACGGCATCCCCTGCACAAAAGAGAATGTGGCCAACGGTATCTATCCTTTTTTCAGACCGCTCTATTTGATAACCCGGGGTAGACCCAGCGGTGAGCTGAAAAAATTTTTGGATTGGATCATCAGCGACGAGGGTCAAGCGGTCATCGGCTCAGTGGGTACGGTCACCCTTAAAGAGGGCCAAGGACTCAAAGAAAAGTTCAAATTTTGGGAACATACCGAGTCGATTTTGAATTATTAATAGACGCCGATTGTGAATCGACTCAAAGCCAAAATCAAAGCGCTGGTTTTTAACCTTGAAGATTGCTACCAAATATCTATTGTTTGTGCTGGTTCCAGTGATGGTTGCCGTTGCCATCTTCTCTGTCGGCCTGTACCTTCAAAACTCCCGTGCCATCAAATCGGAAGCCGACAGACGATTGCTGTATGCGGCCACCCATATAAAAAATATGCTGGAGGGCTATATGCGGCCACCCATATAAAAAATATGCTGGAGGCAGACATCAAGAGAGTCAAAGGCGACATGCTGACCTTGTTGGCGAACAAGTCCCTGGAAGAATATTTCATGTACCTTAATATTAAGGAAATGGACTATGTCGAAGACGCCAGGGCCACGCTGGAAGAAAATGTTCTTAAAATTGCCGCGGCCAAACCGCAATATCCGACCTTGAGAATATTCAGGCAAGATGGAAAAGGAATTGTCAATATTACCGATAATAGAGCCACCCACAAGTATCCCGACCCCACAAAAACCGAGTGGTTTAGATCCGCATTCGGTTTAACAGAAGGAGATTCATACCTTTCAAACATTCACTCATGCCCCGAGCATAATCTTCCATCTTTGTTTGTCAGCCAGCCGTATTATTACCGAGGCCGGCTGCAGGCAATCGGTGTTTTGCATCTGCATCTTCAGGAGCTTATGGGCAACATCCTAAAAAATATTGAAATTGGAAAAAGTGGCTTTGCTTACGCCGTCAACACTCAAGGCATTATCGTGGCCCACAAAGATTCCACAGAGGTGGGAACCAATCTAAGCCAATCGGCATCCGTGCAATCGGTTATCCAGGGAGGTAAAGGCACATTAATTGAAACAGATGAAACCAGCGGCATACGCATGCAAAAATCGTTTTTGCCGCTTAAAATTAAAGGCGCCGGTATTGTGGTGGCCCAGCCCCTTTCAGAGGCGATGGCGGTCAGCACCAGCGTCACATGGTATATCGCCGGCATCGCCAGCATTGTTGCCGGTTTTTTGGTGCTGCTAATTTTTTTGACCAGCCGTAAAATCGTGATTGGACCTGTCAAAGAATTGTCAGCCGCCACCCAAAAGTTGCTGATGGGTGATTTGTCGGCCCGTGTGAACACCGGTAAAAAATTTAATTGCTGGGTAATCAAAAAGTGTGAGCAAACAAACTGCCCAGCTTATGGCGAAGCACAGCGTTCCTGCTGGCTGATTGCCGACACCGAGTGTCCGGTATGTGAACAGGGAGAATATGCCCAGAAAATCGAAAAATGCCAGCAATGTGAGGTTTACCAGAAAGCTTCAGGAGATGAAATTCAGGCCCTGGCGGAAACTTTCAATTTGATGGCCTATTCCCTCAATGAACATATAACCGGATTAAAAGATACTGAAAAACGATTGCGCGAGCAACGGCAGCTTTTCCAAACTATCCTTGATGCGACTCCCGACTTCGTGTCGCTTCAGGACCGTCAGCTGGTGTATCGGGCGGCCAACAAAGCTTTTTGTAAAATTATAGGTCGCAGAGAAAATCAAGTTTCCGGCAAGGCCGGTTTTGATATTTTTCCCCAACAACAAGCTGAAATTTATCGTCGTGAGGATCTTGCCATCCTGGAAACCGGAAAGCCCTTGATAAAGGAAAACAAAATCAATAAGCCTTCAGGAAAAAAATGGTTACATATGGTTAAGCTGCCCGTATATGACAGCGATGGTAAAATCGACGGTCTGTTGTGCAGCGGCCGTGACATCACCGAATTCAAAAAGGTCCAGGAACAGCTCACCCAGGCTCAAAAAATGGAATCAATCGGACAACTCATCGCGGGCATCGCACATGAAATCAATACTCCTGTCGGCATCATTTTGGGCTACGCTCAACTATTATTGGAAGAAATAGATTCGCAAAGTCAGAACTATCAAGACCTGAAAACAATAGAAAAACAGGCAAAGATATGCCGCAAGGTTGTATCGGATCTTTTAAGATTCTCGCGCCACACCGACAGCACCATGGAGTATGTTAACCTCAACGAAACGATCGAGGAAGTCTTGTCGGTTGTTGAACATACATTTAAGCTGGAACATGTCTCCTTTGTACGCGATTTTGATCCCGATGTTCAACAGATAATGGGAGATAAGGAGAAGCTCAAACAGGCCATCATAAATTTAGTAAACAATGCGTTTGATGCAATAAATTCGGACGGACACATTACCGTAACCACCCGCTATGATTATCGGGCGAATGAAGCGCTCATTCGTATTGCCGACACCGGCAGCGGAATTTCACCTGAGATCATAGATAAAATATTTGATCCCTTCTTTACCACTAAACCGGTTGATAAGGGGACCGGTTTGGGCTTATCGGTCACCTTCGGTATCATTCAAGAGCATGGGGGTAAAATTGAAGTAGAAAGCCCACCGTTACTGCTTAAAAGCAACAAACAGAATGATTCCCATGGGACCGAATTTGTCATCCATTTGCCGGTGCCAAACAATGTAGAGAAAAAGGATACAGAAAATGGCAAAAATACTCGTTCTTGATGATGTCTTGGATGCAGGCAACCTTGTCAAACGGATTTTAGAAAAAAAAGGACACGAGGTTTTTGTGTTCACCGAAGAAGAAGATGCTCTCAATCATGCGCAATCATTTGATGTGGATTTAGCGATCCTGGATATTAAGCTCAAAAAGATGAACGGTGTGGAAGTATTAGAGGAGCTAAAAAAAATTGCCCCAACCATGCGGGCTATCATGCTTACCGGCTATCCGACCCTAGAAACTGCCAGAGAATCCCTGAAACTGGGAGCAGCTGAGTACTGTGTCAAACCCATAGATAAAGACGAGTTGGAGGAAAAGGTCGCCGGTGTGCTGGCAGCTGAAGATTAATCGTTTGTCATCTATTATTTTAGATTAGTTGGTGGTAACTGGATGTGGAAGGCTCATCGAACAAGGCGCAGGACGTAAGGCATAAGGCATAGGGCCCGGAGCAAAAAGCTTGTTTGG
>CALZJV010000744.1 GCA_945787595.1 uncultured Desulfobacterales bacterium
TCTATCTCTACCATATCACCGATCCGTAGCGCCCTTAAGGCGGTCCTTATCGGTGTCGCAAATTCGCATTCGCCATTGGCAACCATTTCCGCCAGAACAGGGAAGGTTTCCACTGGTTTATCAAATTTGAAGACCAGACCGTCTTCTTTTATTTGCTCAATGAAGATTTCCATTTTTTTTAAGATCAGCCATTAAAAATAGCGAAGCTTCGCCCCAAACCGACGAGTCGATGAGAAATATATACTATTGGCGACGCAAAGCGATGCTGGATGCTGGTTTCTGGATGCTTGATACTGGCTTAGCTCTGAAATTCCAACCAGTATCCAGAATCCAGCATTCTACACTGCAGGTTTATTCGCTTTACAAGAATTTGAAGCTCCTTTGTTTCGTTTTTGGTTTAATAAAACGGGTAATGTGGCCATCAGGCTGAATGCCAATGAGTATTTCAAATATAATGCTCGGATATGATAAAGCAATTTTGCACACAAATAATATTTGACCGATTGGCTGTATCCAAAAGAACGGTTGCACGATCGACTCAATTTTGTATATTGTTGCGTGTGACCGTGCAGACAATTATAGTTCCGTCTTTACTGGCAGAATCCTGCCTCGATGCGCCGAAGTCTGCGCCTTTGAAACATGAACCTATGAATGCCTTGCAATTTAGAAAGCGAAAATGATGATCGAGAAAACCAGACAAATTCTTAAACAAGTTTTTGGATTCGATGATTTCAGACCACTTCAGGCTGAAATTATTGGAGATATTCTTGCAAAGAAAGATGCTCTGGTGGTGATGCCCACGGGGGGTGGCAAATCTCTTTGTTTTCAGATTCCGGCCCTCATCTTTGACGGGTTGACCATCGTCATTTCTCCGCTGATTTCCTTGATGAAAGATCAGGTGGCACAATTGACCCAATCCGGTGTTGCAGCCACTGTTTTAAACAGCTCACTATTGCCGGCTGAATATCGCCGCAACATCAGGTGGATAAAGCAAGGAAAGGCCAAACTGCTCTATCTGGCTCCGGAAGCTTTGTTAAAAGCCAACGTGCTGGAGCTTTTGGCGTCGGTTGAGGTGGATTGCCTGGCCGTCGATGAAGCGCACTGTATCTCACAGTGGGGTCATGATTTCCGGCCGGAGTACCGGCGGTTGATTGAGGCTCGCCAACATTTTCCAAAGGCCACCTGTGTGGCACTGACGGCTACGGCTACGCCAAGAGTGCGCCAAGACATAAAAAACAGCCTCCATATGGAGGCCGGCAGAGAATTTGTCGCCAGCTTCAACCGCGCAAACCTGTTTATCCGGATCGTTGCCAAAGACAATCCTCAAGAGCAGACCATTCAATTCATCCAAAAATTTTCCGATCAGTCCGGGATCATTTATTGCTACTCGCGCAAACAGGTGGAAGATCTCACTGCCGTTCTGATGGATAACGGATTTTCTGTCAGACCCTACCATGCCGGGCTGTCGACGGTTGAACGCAACCGCAACCAGGAAGATTTTATACGTGATGATGTGCAGATTATCGTCGCCACCATTGCATTCGGCATGGGGATAGACAAACCCAATGTTCGCTTTGTGGTGCATTTTGATTTACCCAAAAATATCGAAAGCTATTACCAGGAAATCGGGCGGGCCGGAAGGGATGGGCTGAAATCTGACTGCCTGCTGTTATTCAGTTACGCGGATGTGCAAAAGATAAAATACTTTATCGATCAGAAACCCCCTGCTGAAAAACGAGCTTCAAATATTCATCTCAGCGCGCTGTTGCGATATGCAGAGTCCGAGAACTGCCGACGCATTCCACTTCTCAATTATTTCGGAGAGAAGTATGCCGTTGACAACTGCGACATGTGCGACAACTGTCTGTCGGAAGAAAAGGAGCTGGTGGATGTAACCGTGGAAGCGCAAAAATTTCTTTCCTGTGTTAAAAGAACCGGAGAAAGATTCGGTAGTGCCCACCTCATCGATGTGCTGCGGGGTTCCAGGGCACAAAAAGTGTTGCAGTTTGGGCATCAAAAGTTATCCACTTACGGTATCGGAAAAGATTATTCTAAAAAGCAGTGGCAACAGCTGGCCCGGCAATTTCTCCATAAGGGACTCATGGAACAGGACATGGAATTTGGCAGTTTGAAGGTGACGGACAGGGGCTGGACCGTTCTCAGAGGCCAAAAAACGGTTCTGGGATATCTGGATCACTTACTGGACGTTGCCCCATTTGTCAACGGGCCGGTCCAAGCGGATGACCTGACCTGCGATGATCGAATGTTTGAAATTCTGAGAAGTAAACGTAAGGAATTGGCAGATGAAGCGGGAGTCCCTCCTTATGTCATTTTTTCAGATAAAACCCTGATGGAGATGGCCGTTTTTTTCCCCCAATCCAGTGACAGTTTGCTGGATATTCATGGCGTTGGCGCGGTTAAATGCAAGAAATTCGGTGAATTGTTTCTCAATATTATCCGAATGTACTGTCTGGAAAATCAAATTGAGGAACGACCCAAAAGGGCCGGCAGGCCTTCACGAAGCCGCCCGGCCAAAACTACCAAGCCCCGACATCTTCATGTCGGCGAGATTTTCAATTCCGGCCGATCCATGCAGGAGGTTATGGATATATTCAATATTAAACAGACGACAGTCATCGATCATTTATTTAAATACGTCATGGAAGGATTTACGCTGCGTGGCGATGAGATTTTTACCCTTACAAATCTGACGGCGGATAGAAAAAAAGCTGTCCTTAAAGCCTTCGATCAATGTGGCAGTGAATATCTAAAACCCGCTTTTGACGCTCTCAACGGAGCGGTATCCTACGATGATCTCAAGATCCTGCGCCTCTATTTTCTGATTAAAAGCACGGAATCGCCTCGCTTTGTCCAAACATTATAATGGACTAGGTAGAATACCAGGCCCCACTTTAAACAGTCCTTGTTAATGTCAGTCTGGTTGTCGTGTTGCTTGATGCTTCGATTCGCAATTACAGGGTCGTATTCTTAGAGCGAGAATCATTCTCGCTCGGCTCGGCTGAGTTGTTCGACTCTGAGCGAACAACCGAAGGACTCGTCGCAGGCAGCACTAACTCCTAAGTAACTAAATACGTGATCGTATTTACGAATCGAAGGAATTCGGTGTTATCAAATGTCAAGTATTTTTTATCATAGACAATTTAACTGGTAAAATCGATTTGAATAGCCAATATATTGCATAAACAAAATGGCACACTCGAACCCAACCGTTCAATTCAGCATGGGGGACATCTGGAAAATGTTGCTTCCGCTATGATATCGAGTATAATAGACAACCATTTGCTATTCTTTGTACCTAACATGATAAAATTATAGAACTTATTAATCTATACGAACGGTTACCAAATCTCGACCCACCGAGTTATGACCATGGATTTCCATAGAAAGAAGGAAAGAAAAAGGAATAATCCGGCAACTCCCGGACCCGGAAATTCGATGTCAGAATGCGCCCGTTGCGGCACCTGTTGCCAAAAGGGTGGCCCCAGTTTTCACATAGAAGATCGAATGCTCATTGAAAAAGGGAAAATTCCCTCTAAATTT
>CALZJV010000745.1 GCA_945787595.1 uncultured Desulfobacterales bacterium
TACCAAAAAGTTCCCGCCTCTTCTAGTTTTAGGCGATATATGAAATTGTTTCCAGGTTCGACAGGATCCTGGGTGACGCCCGGAACACCGTCCATGGCATTTTCGATACGTAAGCCGTGCCAGTGGATGCTCGACGGCTCCTTCAATCCATTTACGAAATCAATTACCAGCGTGGTACCTACCTTGCTGCGGATTAAGGGGCCCGGTATCTGTCCATTGTAGGACCAAACCGGGGTTTGTGTATCGAAAAACGGGAACTGGTAATTACTCTCTTTTGCTTCCAGCTTTAACGGCTGTTCAGCATATGCGTATAATTGACCGAGCAACGCCAAAATAAGGGTCATTAATATCATCCTGGGAATATTCATTCTATCATCTCCTGAAGAGTCCTCATTCTTTTTCAAGTTAAGATGTTTTCTACAAGATAATACAGGATTTAAAAATTTCATGTCCAATAATTTACCTCTGCCGGTTCCCTGCAAAGACTTCTGGAAGGTTCTGATGATTCTCAGCGGAGATGTATTATGTTCATTTCTGAGGCTGAGGAAACGGCCCCAAACTGTTCGCTAAATACATCATGCACCAATTTTTTCATCTGGTTTAAATTGGTAGGAAAGGAGACGCAAAATGAATAATGAGAATAGTTTTTCCAAGGTCAAGTTAATGTTGCTGATCATTACGATTTTTCTGTTGGGCTCATCCAGTGTGCTGGCGACGGACGAATTGCATAATCCACCATTTACCTTTTCTTTCTTCAGCTTCCGTTAAGAAATGAAATGTGGCACGATCATGCCAGACGTCATACTGCTCATTAAAGCGATAATTTGTGACATCGGCCTCAATCCATTTGATTCTGTTGGATGCTGCACCAAGTTGTGATTTCGCTTTTTCGATTGAGTCTCCTGAAATATCCAAAACTGTTAATTTCGTATACCCTTGATCGAGAAGGTGCTTTGAAAGTATAGAGGTTCCACCACCGACATCGATAATTCTGCAGTGAGTATCCGCACAGGATTTATTGATAAGTTTCAGGGATCTTTTCGGATAGGCCTGGTACCAGCCGACCTCAGTCGGCGACTGTTTTTGATAGACGCGTTCCCAGTGATCTTTCCGATTACGCTTAAATATTTCCATTTAAGATACCTTAGTAACTTCTCCCCTAATATCTAATTCAATACGATTCCAACTTTTTCCTCAAAGCCTTCTCTTTAGGAACCCCCCTGAATGCCAATCGGTCATTGATAATAATAACCGGGGTTGAAAGGACCCCATATCGCACACCAATTTCCGGTGATTCCGCCACGTCTATGGTTCGGTAACTCAGTCCTGGAAAATCACGTGCTTCCTGTTCTACGAATTTTTGAACTAAAGACTTGGCCTGATCGCATGTTTTACAACCCGGAGCAGTCAAAATTTTTATTTCGATTGTCATGACTTCCTCCTCCCTACTGAAAATGACCTTCGCTTTATTGGAAAAAACTGATTTCTATCGGATTTCTATATATTTAAACGGCTGCCCCACGCTGAGAATACCATCGAAAAGCAGGTTGGCTTTCCCCAAAGCGGGGTGTAGCCTGAATTTGCTAAAACCTATAAACAAAGGTAACCGTGAACGTTGAACCTGTGAACGTTTATGGTAAGTTTATCCCATATAAAGCTTCAGAAATATATTTATTATCAAAAGCGCAAAAATGGACGGGAAAATCATGGCCTTGATTCTTAAAATAGAATTATTGACGATATCTTTGACTGCAAGGTATCCGCGACTTATGCCGAAATAAAGTCCAGCAAGCAGTATCAGCCCCTGAATTAAAGGAATCCAGTCCGGAAAAAACGGCTTGTACGGATAATGGGCAGTGCCAAAGAGGTTCCACCCCAATCCCAGCGGGTCAGATAGTACGTTTAGGACATAGCTATAGTTCACCATAAGCATCGGCAGGCTGAAGGCGATCCAGGCAAAAATACCGATCGGCACCAAAATATAAGCCAACCGCAGCGTCATTTTCCGGTTGCTTACCTGGTTGGCCGCCATGCGATTTGCCAGCCGGGCAACAAGAGCAAAAATCCCCGGAAACACTGCCAGAGCCAGGGTCCAGATTGAAGCGACATATATCAGAAAAGGGGCGATCTGTCTGCTTTCAGTGACATTGGCTGCATCCTTAATTACTGACCATGGACCTCCCATCGTGATACTGAATGCAATGGCTACCACCAGCATAATGACCACATTAAACATCTCATCGTAGCCTTTTAGTACACGGTCCGAGCCAAATGGTCTGATGAATATGCCGACATTATCCTTGGGACAGCTCTTGATGCATTCGGTGCAGAGTCCGCAATAATTGTTGCGATTCATCGTGCCGAGATACTGCTTCCAGGGGCAGGCCCAACCGTCAGGCCCGCCTGAGAAACATGACTTTTCCTTGTGTTTTTTGCAAATGTCGAGATCGACTGCCCGAAGCTCCGTCATCGAGGCCATCGAATAGGTTCCCAAAAATCCGCCCACCGGACATAGATACTGACAAAAAATCCTGCGGCGATAGATCAGGGCCGTTACAAGACTCACGGCCAATATACCAAGAAACATAAATGCCGTGGCAATCGGTCGTGTGATCAGAATAATGCCGAATGAGATTAACGCCAGAAAGAGTATATTTTGCAGCCAGATATTGTCCGTTATCTTCGGCCAATCTTTTTGCAGGCCGGTAAATCGGTGATGCAATGCGTTAAATTTTTTTTCTAAATAACGTACGCCTGTCAGGCTCCTGCGGCTCATCCACTCTGCCGGCGCCGGCAACGGACACACCATACACCAAATTCGGCCGCCGATCGGCACGATAATGGCCTTGAGTAAAAACCACCACAGGATCCAGACAAAGATAATAGTAATATTGCGATT
>CALZJV010000746.1:0-2105 GCA_945787595.1 uncultured Desulfobacterales bacterium
TGCCGGCATGGACATCAAGGATATCGGCTTGTTTGAAATCAACGAGGCCTTTGCGTCCCAGGCATTGTATTCCATCCGGGAGTTGGGCATTGAAATGGAGAAAGTCAATCCGCATGGCGGCGCCATTGCCCTGGGACACCCCTTGGGCTGCACCGGCGCCAAGCTATGCGCTACACTTTTAAACAATATGCGGCAGCGGGGTCAAAAATACGGTGTGGAGTCCATGTGTATCGGCGGCGGCATGGGGGCGGCGGCGTTGTTCGAGCTGTGTGACTAATGGAACTTCGGTGTTATCAAGGTTGCCGTTACGGCTGCCTTATAAATTCGGTCGAACTTGAAACAATACTTCTTGTGCCGGCCACTCGTGAAGGATAAGTTGATCAACCTGACAGGTTGAACGGTCTATCTCAGCTGATTTAACACCATGCCAGAAAGTGCTGGTTTGCCGCTTAAATAATTCTCCAAGCGCTTTGGAGCTGACGACAATTCCTCGGGCTAAAAAATGCGGGCCAAGTTCCCTGGCTACCAGATTGAAAAGTTTTAAGGTAATCCGGCCAGGGCACGGTTGACTGCAGACTTCATCCGGCGAGTGTGAAATAGAACGCCGCAGTTCCGAAAGCGGGCCCCCTCTGCGCATAACTGCTCCGTTTAGACCCGGCATAGCGGCTGATAGGGAGATGACGGCTCCGTCAGGAACGGCTGCTGAGGCGAGGTCATCAACCGGACTGTTATTCAGGAATATTGTTTGCACACGGTTTTGGATATAGTCCGGTGCAATATCCATTTGATTGCATAGCATGTGCTCAAGGCTGCAACCGACGGTTAAATCGGCTGAAAATCCGCTGCGAAGCAGCTCAAAAAATACGGGGATACTATCTGCGACGACGCCAAGCCGAATGTGTCGCTGTGGCCTAATGGTTTTCTGCTCATTTGAAGCGTTCATGCGTCTTTAGGTACTCCCATAATTATATATTCAAAACAGAAAAGGGGAGGCGAACTTTTCTACCTCCCCAATAATGAATTGGTCACCGTTGCTTAGTTCTGCTTTGTCACATTTGAAAAAAGATGGGGTTTCAGGTTTCAGGTGTCAGAAAGGAAAAACCGGAGAACCGACACCTGAACACTGACACCTGACACCAAAAACTCGCAAAAACGACACAGACATAGGATTGTCCATAGATCGACGATCCTCAAACCAATAAAGTGACAAATTAGAATTAGAAGTTAAACACCTGATCCAACTCTTCGTCCGAAACCGCAAATGTTACATTATGCGGCGCCAGCTTTTCTGTCTTGAAATAATCGGGCAGGCGGTCAGCCTCTTTGGTGAAGCCGGCTTTGGCATTGAATTCCCGTTCGTTTTTGAGAACTTGCTGGCCCAAAGCGGTGACGCCATCGGCTGTCATGTCCTGTCCTATAAATGCGCCGGTTAAATCAAGCAGTGCCTGAAATGTTTCCGGCTGATCCAATATAGCAAAGGCTATAAACACACACATACCGGTGGAGTCGATGGCTGCCGTTGCCACCTGGAGGTTGCGCGACAGGTCAACCTGGCCCTCGGGTTTTAACGGATCAACCGATCCGCCGACACCCAAAATATTCGTGGCAACTGCATATCCTGCCGTATGATCCGCCCCCATTGTGGTCGTGGCATAGGTGACTCCCTGGCCTTGCACCGCGCGTGGATCATAAGCCGGCATGGCCTGGCCTTTGACGACAGGCACCCGTTCGATGCCGTAAGCTTTGCCGGTTACGGCAGCACCGTTGCCCAGAATTCTTCCCAGGGGTGTACCCTGACCGACTTCCTTGACCAGATTGATGGCCGCTTGGGCATCACCGAATTCTGCGACGCCGGCCTCCATGGCTACTCCGATAGCGGCGCCCAATTCAATGGTATCCAGCCCATAATCATCATCCAGCCGATCGATCTGAGCGATGGCTTCCAAATCGTCGATTTGGCAGTTTCCCCCATGCGCCCACATCGTTTCATATTCGACCTGTTTGGATAAAAAATTACCATTTTTGTCATAAAAGGTCCCCGAACAGCGAATGACGCAGCCGCGATGACACCCGTGGGTTGCAGAACCTTCTCCGCCTCGGGCATT
>CALZJV010000746.1:2166-6294 GCA_945787595.1 uncultured Desulfobacterales bacterium
AGCAAAATTTTTGGTTGGATAGGCACCGGCTTCATTGATTACATTGGTCAATACATTGGTGCCGTAGGCCGGCAGTCCTTCTCCGGTAACCGGGTGTTTTCTGAGACCGGCGACGAACTCTTTGTTGGCGGCTTTAAACTTTTCCGGATCGGCAGGTGTGCGTGCGGCGCATCCGGCATCGTCGATGACGATCACCTTGACACCCTTGGCGCCCATGACAGCCCCCACACCGCCGCGGCCAGCATGCCGGGTGGGTCTTTGTTCCATATCCGTGAACGCAACCGAGGCAGCCGACATTTTCATTTCGCCGGCCGGGCCGATGGAAATGCAGTGGACTTTTTCACCGTATTCGGCTTTCATCTTATCGACAACATCATAGTTGCCGAGCATGCATAAGCCATTGTCCTCCTTAATTTCCACGCCGTCTTTGTTGATGAATACTTTATAGAGTGCTTTTTCTTTGGGTTTTCCCTCCAACACGATGGCGGCATATCCCAATCTGCCGAGCATCTGGGAGGGTTGCCCCCCCGAATTCGACTCTTTGATACCACCGGTCAGCGGACTTTTGCAGCCGACGGAAATTCGACCGGACATCGCCGCCACAGAGCCGCTTAGCATCCCCGGGGCGATCACCAGTTTGTTGTCTCCGCTAAGTGGATGACAAAGCGGCGGAACTTCTTTGGCGACAATCCCTGATGTCATCGCGCGTCCACCCAGGCCGGCATAATCACCCAAGGGCTCAGTTTTGATCTCAGGGCCTCCTTCTGCGCTCATGTTGATTCGTAGAATCTTGTCCATTGGTACCTCCTTTTTCAGTAAGTTTATCTCAAAATTACGCTATGCTGCCCTTGAAGTCTAATAAATTTCCGGGGTTTTTCACCTGCGCTTACATTTCACAGATGTAATTATTCGTAATAAATAGTAAAGTCAAGAAAAACCAGTAATGACAATCATTGGTTATCCATTTTTCTTTTCAAAGGTAGCCATGAAATCGGCAAGGACCTCCACAGCATCTAACGAAACCGCATTATATAATGAAGCCCGGCAGCCACCCACCGAACGATGGCCCTTGAGACCGCCCATGCCGTTTTCAAGCGCATCACGGATAAATTGTTGTTCCAGTTCCTCGTTGGGCAGGCGGAAGGTGACATTCATCAGCGAGCGACTGTCGGATTCCGCCGTTGCCCGGTAAAAAGAACTGTTGTCAAAGAGATTATAAAGCAGTTGGGCTTTTTTTTGGTTCAGCGCTGCCATTTTTTTAAGGCCACCAATGGTTTCTTCCAGCCACTTCAACACGAGCTGAACCGTATACACCGCAAAACACGGCGGGGTATTATACAAGGAGTTTTTCGCGGAATAGGTAGTATACTTTAGCATGGTCGGCACGGTATCGGGCACCAGATCCAGCATGTCGTTGCGGACGATTACCAGACAAACACCGGCCGGTCCGGCATTTTTTTGCGCGCCGGCATAAATGAGGCCGAATTTTGCAGCATCCAGCGGTCTGCTCATGAAATCGGACGACATATCGCAAAATATGGGCACACCTTTGGTATCCGGAAATTCAGCCCATTGAGTACCTTTAATCGTGTTGTTGGAGGTGAGATGAACGAAGTCGGCCCCATCATTAAATTGAATGTTTTTCGGGATGTAGCAATAATTTTTATCCGCCGAAGATGCCACAACGCTGATCGATTTTTCCTGGATCTCGGCTTCTTTGATCGCCTTGGTGGACCAGGTGCCGGTATCGACATAGTCCGCCGACTTACCCGCCGGCAGAAAATTCATGGGGATCATGCAAAACTGCATGCTGGCCCCACCCTGGATAAAAAGCACCTGAAAATTGTCCGCCAGATTCAGTAGCCGTTTGGTTCTGGCCACTGCATCGTTGATGACGTCGTCAAACTCTTTGGACCGGTGACTGATCTCGGTAATGGACATACCGGATCCTTTGAAGTTCAAAAAATTTTGCCGGATCTCTTCGAGCACGACAAGGGGCAGGGCTGCCGGTCCCGGATTAAAGTTGTAGATTCTTTCCATCGTCATTTTTTCCTCCGAAGATGAATAAATGTATAGATTGCTAAACCTCTGCTGACAGAACAACGAAACTCAGATTTTTGATAAAATCAATCTTCTTTTATGTGCAGATCATTGACCACATGTCAATTCGTATATTGAGGGCATTTGCGTTAGAGGTGGGATATTTTGTATTGATAACTTTAGGAAGCTGGTTGGAATTTATGAATAGGATAATTTCTTGAAATTCATTGCATTTGATTTTGGATTACAAAAGCTATTCTAAGGATCTTGATATGTCAGACATATCACAGGTTTTCAAGGTAGATGATATTTTCACCATTTGGTTGGCTATCTCTGGAATCCTCAGGGTGAAAACTCCGATTGCTCAACCCTGGCAATTTATTGTAGATTGCCAGATGATATTCACTCAATTTAGCCATTGTGTATTAGCCGTAATCGAACCTTTCGCCAAATTGGGGATTGCGCATACCAATATAATCTTCGATAAAAATATAGTTGGCACGATAACGTAAAACTCAGTGGTGCAGCCTATCCGCAACCACTGCAGTATCTGGTTCGGCATTATCCAGTTGCCATCGACCCCACTTGGATACTCTCATATACGGGATTAAAGTGCCATCTGTCTGACATTCCATTACAACTTTTCCTTTTGACTTATAATGGCGTTCACATTTGGGACAACGGTTTTCGTACCATGTGTCCTCTGAGAAGCCTTCCATTGGTCCAATATACTCATATTCTCCGTATTTGGTCTGTCCACATCTACAGGTTGGCAAATCTGGTCGCCAAAACATTATTGCTGCATATACGACGCCAAGAACAATCAGTGGTACAAAACCCATCAACAGTCCAAAGATATAATTGACTTAAGTTCATATCTTGTGCTGAACGTTTCGCTTAAAAGGCGCGCAATTCTTGTGCATCCTTGTTGAATTGACTGTTATGTGTTTTCATTACAAATGCCACTTGATACCATCAGAGACCTTTGCTTCAGCTGCCTTTATCGCTTCTTTAAGTTCTTGATGGCCGCATGAATCTACCCAATTCGGTCCTTCTGTTTCTAATGCCCGTTTAAATCTAACGTAATAGATATAACCTTCTTTGCCTAATGGCTCAGGATCATCATCGGGTTCAAGCATGCCATCAGCTTTAGCCAATTCGTACCACCAGTCATAATCAAGGGCAATAATATCTACCGGTTTTTCAACTGTGCCGTCATATAGCCAGGACCCCCTTTTCACAATTTTGATATCCATTAATATGTACACATAACGCTAAATTAGCCAGTCGTGAATCGCGCGTTCCGGCTGAACGATATGTTATCTGATATGGTCGTGAAAACCATACTTAATCCCACTGAGTCACTTAACGCCATTTGGGCGCTTTGTCATTTTGAACACCAACAGAAAACCTGCCAGTCCTACAAAAACAAACCCCGTCAAAGCCGCAGCACCGATATCCAAAAAACCGTCGGTGCTCTGAATGCCAGGATGAACAATACTCTGATACACCGAACTAACCAATTTAAAACCGATAATACCACTCATGAAACCAGCTAGTAATGAAATTGCGAATCGTTTCATAAGTCCTTCATTCAGATGGCTGCATTAATTGGCCGAGAGGCGCGCAGCCTCCTCGGGCTTCAAATTGAATGCGTTGCTATGTGCTATTTTGTAATTTAGATTCCGTCTTCAAATAAGCTGCACGCCAAATGCCCTACGAGTCTGCACGGCCATTACAGTAAGCCGTATAGCTTCTCACGTCAGCTTCATTTGCATTGTTATATCAAACTTTCCCAATCATTGGATTTCACACCAAAATATTCAGATGCTGCAGATTCTGCATCCTCCAAATTTTCGTGCCAGAAGTCTCCGAAAATACTCCCATCAGATGAAGTGTAGCAAAGTAAGTATCCAGATCCATCATGTTCAATTGTGATGTTCAAGGAGACCTCTTGAACAGGTGTAGGTTGGGGCTTTGAAGCATTAGCGGATATCAGCACCATAGAACATGTAGTAGGTCCAGTTAATATGGCCATCTGGGATCTGCCAGCCTTTGTTGTACATTTCCGCTCCATCTTTTGTAAGA
>CALZJV010000747.1 GCA_945787595.1 uncultured Desulfobacterales bacterium
CCAATTTTTTCGAAACGCCTGAGGCGATATATCTGAGTCAATTAAGGCAGGGACTTGATCATCGGTACCGGCTTTTTTCCTTAATCCACGCGACTTATTAGAAAAATAGCCGTAATAGCGAACCATTCGTTCGACCTTGAGGCTCTCGACAGGCTGTTCGCCCTTATTGGGAATGTGGGTCACCAGTTGGGCGAGCCAATCCAGGGCATTGAAAGTTTTGGTTGCCTTTCCATCTTTAGATTTATATAAGACTTTGGCCACGCCGTCAGCTGAATCATTGGCCGCGACATACGTCATACGTTCCTGCTAAAAGGAGGCCCGAATGATGTATCATGCCAGGCTTTCAAGACCTTCCTGATTGTGCGGCCAAATGGTTTTGCCGCAATAAACGTTAAATCCACTGTGGTGCCAATTCATCATGTTTTCGATCACCACATCATTAATTTTGCCTTCGGCTTTGAGCATGTTGAACACTTCATAGCGAAATAGCTCTTCAAGATCACTAGTATTAGGCGGTTGGCATACCATGAAGGCGGCATCGTTGTAGAAACACCCATCGGTGGCCAGCACATGTAAATACGGATTAAAATTTTGAAAATCACTCTCCGAGCCGTAGGCCTGGCCTACGAGCCGGAGGCCAAAGCTCTGAACGGCGATTACTGTACCGGCTTTGGCACTGTCATAAGGGATGGCTTGGGTCAAATATAGGTTCAGTACCTTCCACGCGCAGCGACTCAGTTTTGCCAAAAGACGGCGATCGAACATGAAATAGATTCGCAGCCGTTTGGGAATACTGAAAACCCATTGCCGATGCGGCACATATTTTAGCACTTCTTCACACAGCCATTCACCGAATTCCACCACCCGTTTCTGACCTGCCCGCCAATGCCATCCGAAATCTGTTGCATATTTTCCCTCTGTGCTGGTGCCGTACGATCAAATCCAATTTAGTTCAAAATCAGGCTAGGCAGGCGGGTGGCAAGCCTGCCATGGTGCGACTAACGCCATTTTGAGGTCAAGATTTAAGTTTATTGCTCAGGAAGCGATCTATTGAAGTTGATCGGGTGGCCAGGTCTGGGCCAGGGGTGGGCAAAAATGCCTTCTTTTGCAAGAAAATGCCAGTAAATACTCATGACCACAATCTTCACATTTAACGCGTGCAAAACCCAAATGTAAATCCCCGCAATCCAAATAGCGCCGGATGACATCGGTCACATAAGCCCGCCAAAAGCCAAAGCGGCGCTGATAACGGTCGTCCCAGACAGCATCCAACTGTTCAAAATTGACCCGGTTAAATGCCGCTTAGCGGCCCTCCTTTGGAGGATTTAACTGGGTGAATCCTCGACGCAGCGATAATAGGCGCTTGCTTTGGGATTGCGCGGTTGATAAACAACAAAATCAATTTCGGCAGGGCACGCATTTAACATATTGATTAATCCAATACGGTCGAACACGAATACCCCACATGACAGAAATGTAAGTGCCAATGTAAATATTATTGTATAGATATAAGTCAATTTTTTTAAAGTCTTATTTACAACTTATTTGTTCTCGACCAACGCTATAATCTGAAAAAATCCCAAGCATTTAGCATACAAAAATGGTATAATAATTTTGCCTATTTAGAGCGGATCTAAGCTGATGAGGTGGAACATTAATGCGGTCAGGTCATTATAGGTGGGGTTGCAGTTATGGATATAGAGGAAACTAAACTGTGCCCAAAATGTGCCCGTCAAGGTCAAATATTTCCAAACAGTTCCAAACGAAACCAAAAGTCAGTTGAAAAAGTGGTGTAGAATCAACTTGTTGTAATTAGAATATTTTTTAATTTTAAGATTCCTGCTCTTCGAATCCGTAGGCCGCAAGTGCGAATCCTGCTTGTCGCACCAGAATATCAATGGGTTAAAACACATTGTTGTAGCCCTATTTTTTTTCGCTATGGTAGATTGCTAATTCAAATCCACCAAAAAATCGAATCATGATATTTTATGTTTGCAGAACAAACCTACCATTCTCGAAAGTTGTAGGTTTCCCCTATCCAATCCACATAAAGGGCCAATTGTGGATTGCGTGCCCTATGGTGCGAGTCCCCTTAACCCATTGAAAGTATGTAAAATACTGACTTAATTGCGGTAAATTTGGATTTGCATTAATTTCAGTAAGTTACTGATTAAATTACAAATTTGTAAAAAAAGTTGCGCCATAGTAATTTGTGTAAACTGATACCCTTTTTGCTCCCGCCGACGTTCTTTCAGCTTTAGTTTAGAGGCTGTCGAGCCATGCCAGGATATCTTCTTTGTGATCCCAATCGATGAGCTCATCCAGTTTTGAATCGTGTTTAAGAGCTGACTGGGCGTATTGAATAAATTTCTTTTGAACGCTGCGTTTGTGAGTCAGATCCATATGCAAGTAAACCATGGTGGATTGCAAATTTTCGTGTCCCAGGCGGATTTTGATATCGGTAATGGCATGGCCACAGCTGAGCATATTAACGGCCCGTGAATGACGAAAACTGTGTGCTGCATTGATGGATTTAAGGCGTTTGGGCGGCAGGGCGCGGCGAAGATATTTTTGGCACAGCCGGTGGATGCCCGAGCGCGTTAATGCTTGTCTGCGCTGGTTGATAAAAAGCCGATGGCGATACAGCGGTTTTGGAGTGCTGCGATATTTTTGGATATACAGTGTGAGCAGTTCGCAGGTTTTAGGCCACAGCTCAATCTGACGGAAGCGGTTGGCTTTACCTAAAATGGCCAGTGTTTGATTGTGGCAATCGAAGTAGTCCAGATTAAGGGTTGCGATTTCGGTTGCCCGGGCGCCGGAGTCAAAGAGCAGATGCAGCAGACAATAATCTCGCAAGCCTTCACTTTTGTTCAGATCAACGACGTTGTTTTGTTCAGATCAACGACGTTGAAGACATCCATAATCTCTTCCGGATACTCGATGATGATCAGCTGTGGAGTGCCGATGAGCTGTTGAACATAACAAAGCGGTAGTCCTGTTTTCAGACGGCTTCGAGGCGTGCCGGTTTGCTCAAGTTTTTTAGCCAGATAATTGTCCTTGAAGTAATCGACATTGTGGTTCAATTGCTCACACTTTCTACGGTGCCATTCCCGCTGACATGGCGGATTACCACAGGTCTTCTGCCGATCTTTGACTCGTGGATGGGGCATAAACCACCGCTTGCATATCCGGTATGGACGTTTGCGTGTGGGGCTCCTGGTCATCGTTTTCTCTCCTATCACAGGATTTGAGAAAACGATTTTAGGAATAATTAGCTGAACCGGATAGCTTTAATAACGAGAATAATATCGATGAGAATTAAAAGGGAAAGCAATGAGAAGAATTAGATGGAGTTTTTATTATTTTCCAGGAATTAAATTGTCTCGACATATCTAAACTGGGCTCATATCGTGCCTAAATCAAATCCGGTCAATATCCTGATTCTATTATATATTAGTTCAGCTAACCTACATCCGGTCTGCCCATTTTCGTAAGAACATTGAAAATTTTTAATACTTGGGACTTTGCCGCCCTTTATAGTTGGATTTTAGGGTAGGACTGTAATTGAAGGGACTATACTGTCAGTGCTATATGAAAATCATGGCTGCTGAAGGCGATTGTCCGCTTTCGGATGCTGAAAGCTTTCTCAGTCAGCGGGGAAGTGATTGCGGTATTGCCAACATGAATGTCGGAACGTCAGGGGCTGAAATCGGCGGTGCCTTTGGCGGGGAAAAAGATACCGGCGGCGGCCGGGAAGCCGGGTCCGATGTCTGGAAATCCTACATGCGGTGTCAGACCTACACGATTAACTGGTCTGGTGAGCTTCCGCTGGCCCAGGGGATTGAGTTTGGACCTGGAAACTGCTTGAAAACTCATCAACCTATTCAACACTATAAACCCGATCAACTCTACGAATTATCAAATGTCACCGAAAGTGCCCTTTATCGAGCGTCTCGCTGCTTCAGCCACACCGCCATTGTTGTTGGTGGCGACGCCGGCAAAGCGGTTTTTGAGATCAACCGGAGCATTGTCGACCACATAGCTGTGGGTGGTCCATTCGAGTAAATCCAGATCGTTGTAGTCATTTCCCACCGACACTATTTTGCCTATATCGATTTTTAATTCCGCCGCCAGCCAGGCTGCCGTCCGGCTTTTGGACACCGCAGTGGGAAAGATTTCAATCCAGGTGGCTTTGCCATCCAGAGGTGAAGTTGTTCGGATGACGCTATAATCGGGCAATTCGCTGCGGACCTTTTCAAGAACGGCATCGCTGACCTTATTCGGCACCACCGCCAGCAGCTGGGTTGCAGGGCCGAAACCGTCCGTCGCTTTATCTAAAGGAACGGCAAACCGGCTGTAAAGCTTCAAACGCCTTTCAAAATCATCATTGCCCTCGTTTGTTCGAAAGTAGCTGAACATGTGATTCTCGGGTATGGTTCGGTGAATCATAAAATCGAGCCGATTCGTTTTAAGGATTCTATATGCCCGTTTGACCTCATGGGGTTCCAGGCTGACTCTGCGGACAACTTTACCTCCTGCCTGTTGCAGGACACCGGCACCCATTGAGAAAATTACGAAATCCACCGGCAGATCTCCTACGGCGGCCTTGTTGAAAGAATACAATGACCGTCCGGTGGCGATGGTTCGTATGATACCCAGTTCGCCAAGCTGTTCGAGGGCATCGAGATCGATGTCCGAAAATGCTCGATCCGAACGCAGCAATGTGCCGTCGAAATCCGTAATAAACAATCCCCGCGGAGATCTGCCACCCGGCGCTTCGTCAAGTTGTTGATCCATGGAAATAATCATTATTTATTCTAACATTGAAAACCTGGTTCTCTGGCCCAGGTCAGAGAAAATTGGCTATGCCATAAGAGATTAATCGAAAGAGGTTGAGCCGGTTTTGCCCGTTCGTCAGTTTACGTCGGCCTCGCTGAAGCGTAGAGCTGTCACATCCAAGCAAAAGAAAAACCATGCATGAAATAATAATTAAACTCAATTTAGGCGAATTCGCTTTTTATTTACTCCGATAACCGACCAACCGGCAAAACCGGCTCAACGGGCTAACCTGTCTCAAAAATACTCGGCGCTTGGCCCCCTTTCAGGGGGCTCGACAAAGCCGGGCCCTCTGGACCCGGATTTTTACAACTGTATAAGCGTTCAAAGGTTTCGGATTTATGTCCGGACGAGACCGTTGATTCTTAAGCTCCGATAAAGTCGAAAAAAGAAAGGCATCTTTGAATCCCGATTTCAGCGGGCAACTTTAAGCCGGTTAAAGCCCGAACGGCATTGGCTTAAGTGATATTCTCGAACCTGAAACATGAATATTAGAAGAGGCAATGCCTGGTGTCAATTGAAATTACCAAAATGGTATCAATTTAACCTCATCGCACTGCCTTTATCCAGCTGGATTTTATATTTTGATTGTACAGGATAACTTATTGAAATTTTATGTCTATCATGCTCTCCAGCTTGTGGAGAACCACAGTGACCTCAACGACCGCCTGAACTATCTCTAAAGAAATTCGTTTGCGGTGACGATACATCATTAGTAGGACAAAAAAGCCGAGCAAGATACCCGAAATTATGGATAAAGCGTTAGGATATATCAATAGATTGAGAGGAGCAAGGATTGTTACCGGAGGCTAACTGGGCAATGAGCAAGGAGATGATCATATTTTTCGATAAATTGGGATTTGGATGGGTTCTTGACGATAACACGGCCAAGGAGTTGGAATTAAGCCATTTAAAAGATGAGCATACAGTCAATAAATCGCTGATTAAAATTATCGAGAATTTATTGGATTATACCGGTGTGTAATATGGTTTTGGTGCATATCCTTTACACGCGATCAACCCATGACAGATTGTTCACCAGAACTTGGAAAATTTAATATGGATGATATTTCATTTATGCTGGTTTCTGAAAAAGGTCACCGCAACCCTTTCCCGGTTATTATACTTAAGCCCCAGAATTCCTGCCGATAGAAATCATATTGTAATCGAAAAAACAATGATAATATTAATAATCTGTTCCTGAAACCTGTGACAAAGATCGACTTAGGGTTCACGAATAAATAAGTTCACAATTTTGGGCGTTGAGGCGCCTGTCTGGCAAGGCGCGAAAACGCAGGAATATCTGGATATTCCGAGCTTTCGCAACGCAGCCAGGCGGGATGCATCGGCGTATAAATTAATCCGTGGAAAGGCATGAGAGTGCTAGCTATGGCGAGAACATACAAAAACAACCATCTATTTCGAGGACTTTTACAATCGGAAGACGGAGTCATTTCCCGAATTTTGGATGTGGACAACCGGTCGATTACCTTCCAAACCACCTTCGGACTCAACGAGGATCTGGTCGATGAATTGAAGAATCGACCGGAGCACATCTTGTTCAGTGAACGGTCCAGGATTGCCCGGTTAGGTATTCAGATCAAGTGCGATCCGCCCGATACCAACAGTTTACAGGGGGATATGATAACTCTGACGCTGGTAGCTTCGGCAGTCATACCAGGTTATCCCGGTCTAGACGAGTTCAAAGATTTTTTTACTCTGGGACTGCCGGTCGGGCGACTGGTATTTTGTGATCCTGAGGCCCTCTTAAGCTCGGATGAAGTTCTGGAAGCCATCGAGCGCGCTGAGCTGAAATTGCCGGCATCAACCACTATCTCCAGCGACGGCAGTATTGTGATTGCCCCACACAAGGCTGTTTGCCGGTTTAGAGAGCCATTGGACAAAAGGACTCTCGGCCGAATTTTACTTCGGGAGGACGGCCGCGAGCTTCTCAACCGTTATCAGGTCCGTAATGCGATGCCATCGGTAACCATTGCTGCGGGCGAAGGGGTTGTGACGACCTGCTCCATGTATCTAAATGAACACTATGTGGTGTTACAAAGCGGTTTTGCCCTGGGCCGAAACCTGCCGGCAACCGTGCTGGATCCCATTAAAACGCGGGGTATTCGGATTTATTTAGAAATTGTCAATCAGAGCAATCATCCCATTGTGAATCCATTGATATCGGCCAAGGTATACAATGTCGCTAAGTCCCGAAACGGTTTACGGCCTAAAAAAGGCGCACAGACAGGTAACTTTTATACCTACCGTCAAATGCGCGAATTCGAAGCGCGGTTTAACAGCTGCAGCAATCACACCTGCCATTTTTTAGACAAACCGGTGGCTGTCGCTCACGGAGAGGCGGACAGGCTAAAGAAGGCCGAAATCTTTTTAAACGGTCCCTTTGAGGATTGTGATGTGACCCGGGCCATGTGCTCGCTGGCCAGACGTGACTTTTCACCGAAAAGCGAATGCTCCCACGTGTATGCAACGTCCAGGATCGAAGATGCCCTCGATCGTATTCCGGCTGTTTTAATCATGAAATATTTCCCCAATATCATCGAGCATCGCGACATCATAAATCTGACCTGCGAGGGTAAATTAAAGGCGCTTTATTTTTATGAGCCGTCCTGCGAACACGGCCCGTTTTTATCGCAACAGGATCACCATCGCCTGGAAGAATATCATGCCTTCGGCCTGGAAGTGTACTGGGTATCCGGACTGAATGACTGCCTCATGAAACACACCATGCGAGACGGCATGGGCTATTTTGTGGCACCGGAGCGGATCGCTGATTTTCATAAGTCGATGCTGTTTGCATTTTACGGATCCAATCAGAAACTTTCGCCAAGAGGAGAGATAAAACTCGGAGAACT
>CALZJV010000748.1 GCA_945787595.1 uncultured Desulfobacterales bacterium
ATCAGAATCGAGGACTGACATTACAATTCCACAT
Source organism: uncultured Desulfobacterales bacterium (assembly GCA_945787595.1). The sequence goes on from CALZJV010000748.1 coordinate 35, forward strand.
TTTTTCTATTGGCGGCCTATACAAGATATTGTGGTTATGGAATCTGGTGCAAAATCGGTGATTACGCTAACGAATCAAAGATTTTTGAAGCTCCCAAAAACTTGTGATGTCTATTTTTTAAAGAAGAAGACACACTCTCGAACTACCTCCATTAATCGGTGAATACCAGCACCCAAACCATTTTGGATATCTAAATCGTATCATAGTTCAGGAGGGTGAATCTATTTGCATGGATTTACCTTTTTTATTTGCCAAAAGCCGCTTTTCTCGGAACTCCGATTTGACATCAAGACATAAATTCCGATAGGTTGTATGTATCCCTTTATCGCAGGGATCCCTGAGACCAAATCCCCCCTTAGCCCCTCCCTTTGCAAAAGGGGCATTAGAGGGAGTCGCAGCCTCAGACGGGTGCTCCCTGTTTCATGTCGCCTCTGCATGGATTTCGAATTCTCTGGGACTACTTATGCTGGGAACCTTCGTTAATACGTTTGCCATCGTTGTGGGGAGTCTCATCGGCCTTGCATTCAGCCGGTTCATCCCCACGAAAATCACGAATACGCTGATCCATGGCGTGGCCTTAGCGGTCATGCTGATCGGCCTCAAAATGGCTTGGAAAGAGAATAATTTCATTATCCTCATCTGCAGCCTGGCCTTTGGAGGCGTCATAGGGGAGCTCATCAGGATCGAGGATCGGATCAACGGTTTGGGGAAATGGCTGGAGGAGAGGTTCTCAAGATCCGGGAGGAGCATATCAAAGGGTTTTGTTACCACCACCCTGCTTTACTGTGTGGGGTCCATGGCCCTCGTGGGCTCATTGGAAAGCGGTCTGACCGGTAACCACGATACCCTGTTCGCCAAGTCGGTGTTGGATGGGCTGGGATCCATCATCTTTTCCGCATCGTTGGGCATCGGGGTCCTCTTTTCCGCGGCTTCGGTGTTTTTCTACCAAGGATGCATCACCATGGGTGCATCTTTCTTGAAGCAGTTCTTGACCGGTCCGGTAATATTCCAGATGTCCGCTGTAGGCGGCTTACTCATCGTGGCCATGGGCTTCAATATGCTCGACATAGCCAAAATAAAGGTGGCCAATCTGCTTCCCGCCATATTTCTTCCCCTGGTCTATTTCATGCTGGTTCAGCTGTTCCGATGGGTATCCTCGTAAGCTCCCCGTTTCCTTGGCAGCGGAGAAGGGCCGTTTTTCCAATAGATTCCGTGAGGTTTGAAGTAACAAACCAGGACACCTGGAACCCTTCTTCCGTAAAAATGGATGGGTCCGACCTATCAGCAGATTGAATTGTATATTAGGTATGCGCAATCGCTAAATTAGCGGAAGGTGCGATTACGGCTGTTAGTCCATCACCCATTGTAGAGCTCAGCAGTAATTGATTGTGCTACTGATCTGAAATGTTAGGTAGTTTCCATCCATAAATGGTCTTTTTGCCCAATCTCGGCGTCAATCTGCGCCCTTGCTTGTGCGGCGTAGTAAACTACGCCTCCGCACAAGCGCTTGAAGGCGGTCTCTGTCAGATAAAATCTCGTTTTTCTTCAAACATTTAAGATCCTTCCAGGCATCCGGTATCGAGGTGCAAAATCGGGATGGTCTTTTTCAACGCTTCATAGCCAAAAACCCGCAAATCTCCGAGGCATACACGGAGTTTCGCCGGCGAATTATGGTGTCAGTGCCATAAACCCCACTTCATTGTATGAAACTTTATAAAATTGGGGATCAATATCATTTAGCATCACCGTCAGGCCGGTACACGCCATTGCAAGCCCGGAAACCTTGCATAATCGTGATCGAGCGTGATCCACTCGCAGCCGGACTCGATGGCCAATGCCGCAAACCATGCATCCGGCACAAGGTTGCCGCGCGCGTCCGCTTCGGTGAAAAGGCGTTTAAAAATCCCCCAGTGTCGTTCACCCGGTTCTATGGTGACGCAGTGGGCCTGAGCGAGAAGGATGTTGACATCGGTAAGGATCCTGGTGCGTTCATGACCTCCTCCAGTTCACCGGAGCGGTTAAGGTCAATCCCGGGAAGAATGCCGTCAGTGGCTTTCGATACTGGCAACTCAACCCGTTTTCGTCGGCTAGTCTTCGGTTTTGATAGGATAAGTGCCAATCCATCTTCGACCAGCGATGTGAGAGTGCGCCCCTCATCTGCCGCTTGTATTTTAGCGCGCTTCAAGAGATCGTCGTTTATTCTAATAGTGGTTCTTATACATCAATGCTAAACACTGCTGCATCATTATGTCAAGCTGTGAAAAAGGTTCTCAATCCATCCTACGAAAATGCATCAGGTAATTGACATGGGTATTGCTGCCAAGTGAATATTTGCGTAAAAACGGGTTATAATGCAGTCCGGTCAGGTCTTGAAACGTCAAACCGGCAGTTGTTGCCCATTGCGCAAGCTCAGATGGCTTGATAAACTTGCTATACGTATGCGTGCCCTTACGCACCAACCCCAGAATGTATTCGGCAGCGATGATCGCAAATAGAAATGATTTCGGATTGCGGTTAAGGGTGGCGAAGAACACATGGCCGCCGGGCTTGACCAAATTTAGGCCGACACCACTGAAGACGGATCAGGGACATGTTCGAGCAACTCCAGGCAGGTGACCACATCAAAGCCGTCCGGATGGGTTGCTGAAAATTCTTCAGCCGCCGCATGCTGATAATCTACCGCCAGACCGGATTCCTCCAAGTGTAATTTTGCCACCGCCAGCGGTGCTTCCCCCATGTCGATTCCCGTCACCTCAGCCCCCAACGCCGCCATAGCTTCGGAAAGAATCCCGCCGCCACATCCCACATCCAATACCCGCTTGCCGGCCAGCGGGGCATGGGTGTCGATATACTCCATCCGTAGTATATTAATGTCGTGCAGGGCTTTAAAGTCACCTTTTTTGTCCCACCATATCGGTGCCATGGCTCCGAATTTGGCTATTTCGTCGGTATCGATATTTGCGGCGGCCTTGTTTTTATAATTTTCCGTCATTGAGATCTGATGCTAAGTAAACAGATTCATAAATACAGTAAGGTAAAACTTGAGGAATGGATTCTATCTAATAAAAGAAATTAAAAATCGAATCCATTCAACACTCAGTATCCTTGCAGGAAAAAATATTGCGGCTAATATGTTACCGTAATTATGAATAGGAGCACTAAGTTAGCGGCATTGATTTGAAACACACTATTTTGGACATAATAAGTGCAGACCTTACAATTCAAACCTTCCACCGTCAAGTCCGAACCGGCCTGAAAGGGCACGTATTATTTGCCTTGAAATTCTCAGGCGAAAGAATTTATTGACAGCCGGGCGTTTTTTTGAAAATTAGCGAGTATCAAATCGGCCCTGGATGTCATGATTAACCTGGCCAAAGAGGGGATGACCATGCTCTGTGTCACCCATGAGATGGGCTTTGCCCGGGAAGTCGCCGATGAAATTATCTTCATGGATTTCGGCCGGATCGTCGAACGGGGCACCTATGAAGAGTTCTTCAACAATCCTAAAAGCGAAAGAGCAAGGGAGTTTTTGAAACAGATTTTATAGACTTAATTATTCGCAGGATCAGAGAATAATGTTTTATTCGCATTTCATGGGGTTGTATTTTGAGCTGAAAAAATGAGCTAAAATTTAAAATGAACTAAAATGAGCTAAAATTGTGGTATTCTGTCAATTTTATAAGAAGAGGTAGAGCGCAGCGTTTCCTTAATTTTAGGCATTTTAGACACTTTAGGTCATTTTAGGCATTCGTTTATTGGGCTATATCATTCTTTTATAACAAGAAGCTGAAGTAAAAGTAAAAATATCATAGTAGTATTATTTATCTGAGAGAAAATCGATGCCCAAAAAAGTAATTGGTATTCTCGGCGGTATGGGACCGGAGGCAACCCTGGATTGCTTCGGCAAAATTATTAAAAACACGCCGGCTCAAAGGGACCAGGACCACCTCAGAGTGGTCATTGATTCCAATCCCGCGGTGCCGGATCGAACGGCGGCAATCGTCGACGACGGGCAATCACCGGTACCGGTTATCGTTGAGGGTTGTCAGGCCCTTGAGAAAGCCGGCGCTGATTTTATCATTATTCCCTGTGTCTCAGCACACTTTTTCATAGATGAAATTCAGCGGGAAGTCCATTTGCCCATCCTGTCGATTTTTGACGCTGTAGCTGAAACCATTAGCCGGGATTATCCCACCATAAAAACTGTCGGACTGATGGGTACAACCGGTACGGTGAAAGGCGGGCTGTTTCAAGAACGCCTGGCTCAGGAAAAAATAAAAACTAGGGTCCCGGATGAAGCCATGCAGTCCACGATAATGGGAGCAATTTATGACATTAAAAATACCGCCCCCGTGCGAACCAGATCCGAAATCACGACTGATCTTGTGGCCGCCGCCGAGAGCCTTATCGCAAACGAGGTTGACGGCGCCCGGGCCATCATTGCCGGATGTACCGAGATACCGCTTGCCCTTGGTCAGCAACATCTGTCGGTTCCCTATTTCGACACCTTAACGATTCTGGCCCGCGCTGCCATCCTTCGCGCCGGGGTGATACCGGTTTTATAGGTTGAGCGGTTCAGAGTTCAACGTTCCGGGTTGAAAAACCGCACATAGCTCATATCAAAGGGATCCTGTATTAAACGGTTTAGGAAGCTGTTTCAACCAATTGGTTATGTCGTGTATTACAGAATGTGAAACAATTGCATAGCCACATTCCTAAGCGCTCTCCGAGGCTTAAGCCAGGGCGGGCTTGAACCCTGAACCTGGAACCGATCAGTTTGGGTAATTACTTATTTCGCTATAGAAAACCTGGTCCTCCCTCCGGGCTGTAGGCCCTACGGGTCGGAAGCTGGGCCAGGTCAGAGACAATCGGCTATGCCATAAAGTTCTAATCGAGAGAGGTTGAGCCGGTTTTGCCGGTTGGCCGGATTAGCCCGTTTGCCTGTTTGCGCCAGTATCGCTGAAGCGTAAGACTGTCATCATCCAGGTGGGGGAAAACCAAGCATGGCGTAATTACTAAGCTTAACTAAGGCGAATTAACCTTTTATGCCCGCCAATAACCGGGCAAACCGGCTCAACGGTCTAACCTGTCTCACGAATACTCGGTGCTTGGTCCCCTTTCAGGGGACTCGACAAAGCCGGGCCCTCTGGACCCGGATTTTTACTTAACTATCAGGAAGAAATTATGGAAGAAGGAATCATCGATAAATTTAAAAAGCAAAGAGAAGAATTAAACCAACTCGTGATGGAATACGCCGGCCAGGGCACTAAACGATTTTATAGCCTGGATTCACAGGCATACCGGGAAGGTGCGCTTCCCCGCAAAACAAAAGAGTTGTTA
>CALZJV010000749.1 GCA_945787595.1 uncultured Desulfobacterales bacterium
CTATTCGATATTATTATGAAATATTGTGAATGCAGACTGAAATTTAAATATATGAATATTTTCAATTGGTTAGGTGACTTGGCAACATAATAGCAGAAATCAGCACTCTCAAAAATAGAAAAGCAGGGCCGCGATGCGCCTGCTTTTCATACGTTTGATTTTCTATCCAAGTCGTCATGTTTGGATCGGTTTTCATATTTTACTTTTCCCTTGTTACTGTGGCAATTCATACGTCCCCGATATCTCCATACACGACTGAAAGGTTCCCTCTGCTATAGGTTTACCCCTCGTCATTGTTGTGGCGGTGCCACCACCTTTGACACCTTCCCATTTACCGGTGCCATAAATATATTCCCAAGGCAGTGGTTTTCCTCCCGAAACACCGTCAAAGCTCACGATAAAAAAATCCCCATCTGGTGCCATATATTTACAATACCCCTTTGAAATTTGTTCGCCACCCAATATTCGTATGGTACCCACACAAATATGGGTATAATTTTCATGGACCTTGTCTTCCTTAAGATCCTGATCAATTCCTTTAAGTTCAAAGCCGAAAACTACAAGCTCCTTGCTTGCAGTAAGCATCGTAGTCGTTCCTGAACGGCAGCTCATTATGTTCATAGGTTTCTCTTCGGCATTTACCACCGGAATAAGCAGAGTCAAGCCAAGTAAACAGATGATTAACAAACGTCCCATACTTCTACCTCCTTTTTCAATGTACCGGATAAGTTCATTGTAAAGACAGAATTACTCAAACTCCCAACAGGTAAACAACCCTGTCAGGAGCAAGATAGGCAAAATTTGAGGGGGCACTCCATCGTAAATTCACCGTATTTCTAAGGTAATTTCAGGTGGAAATCAGAATCACTTTCATATTTAACTGGAGATGGTGCCCTAAAGGCGTGATTGTTGGCGTTCTATTAATTCATTAACAATTATGTATAAAGAAAAATCCTACGAGGCAACTATGTTTTTGGATTGCTTGCCATTATCTAGAATTTGTAATTATTTCAGATAGTAAAATGATATCACCACCTCTTTCACATTTATTATCCGGTTTGGAGATCATATTCAACCATTTTTTAATCTTAAAATTTTTGTAACCATCCGAACCGGGCTTTTTTTATCGCAGTGCGTAGATTGTTCTTTCAAATCCACCAATAAATTGCACTATGATATTATAGGTTCGCTGGGCAAATTCATAACCCCGGCGGACTATAGATTCAGAACACCTGATTTCTCGGAGTTTAATCTGAGCCCAATTTGTAAATCATTCGCATTTCAGTTCCCGGGTAGATCGTTTCAGATTCATTCAAAGTTACATGCTCATTTCGATGTTCATCACGACTTCGCCCTGGTTACGACAGAAGACGGATCACTCCCGCAGTCCCATCGACTTCTACCCTCTGGCCGTCACAAAGTTTCTTCATCAGACCGTCGATACCGACCACACAGGGCTTTCCGTATTCGCGTGCAATCACCGCACCGTGCTGAAGAACACCACCGACCTCAAGTAAGACCGCGGCGGCGTTGACAAACAGCGGTGTCCATCCTGGATCCGCCGTGTAAGCGACCAATACATCGCCTTTGTTAATCGACTTCTCGTAGGGGTTACGGAGCACCTTGACGATTCCCGTCACTACGTCGGGCGATACGGCCATTCCGCTCATCTCACCGGTCTTTTCCTTGCGAGGGGGCGGGCGCAAGATCCTACCCCGCGAGTCGATCACGTTCGGAAATTCCGGGATTTTCCGCAGGTTCATCGAAGGATTATTGGCCGCAGCTCCAAGATCGTCAAGCGTCAGATCGAAAACGTCCTCAGCCGCATCCAGACGCCCCTCCCGGACCAGGTGTCGACCCTCGATGAGGGCACGTTTGCGCAGTGCGTAGTTAAACAAAACGATGTGATGTTTGGGAGTGTCGCGGGATCCGGCGAAAAGCTCTAATACACGGTGGATGCGTTGCAGCAGTATTCGGCGGAACCAACCCGATCGGCTCATTAACGCTTCGTAGGCTCGCCGCCGATCCTCGACCTGACGCCGGTGGACGACTTCCGGATTAAAATCTTCATCATCGACGGACATGAAAGACATCTGCCTTAACGCGATTCTGGGATCATCTCCGTATCGAGGTCTTGCCGGGTCCATCTCCATAGGACCTCTGCAGCCGTACCTTGAAAGAAAATTGTCCCACTCGTTCAGAAACGTTGCCGACATTTGTCGACTTTCGATCCGATCGACCAGTCGGTTCAGATCCGAGAGGTCCGATCGATTCAAAAGCTTGGCCAGGCGAAAAAGCATGATTCCCATCTCAACGACGACGTTACCCGTTACGCCGCGCTTGAGCTTATCGACGAGGGATTTCTCCTGGGCTAATTTTTTGCCGAGCACACAATCGACGGTTCCCATTGCAACCAGGGAAGCCGTGAGCGCAGCCATCGTGACGTTGAACATGTCTCGTACAACCGGTGCGAAATAGGTCTGCAGGAATTCTTTGAGAGGAAGGTTGAAGTTGATTTTTTCGGAAAGTTTTTCTTCGCAAACAGTCACCCTGCGCTGGTATGTTTGATATGCTCGCTCAGGCGACAATATGGCATATAACATGTTTTTAAAAAAGCCGCGTAACCACCACAACATTCTGGGAATGAGCCACACCATCCGCAGTCTGATCCAGGGCGGCCTTGCGGCCGGGCAGTATTTCTTCTCGTCAATGTTAGCCAAGATTTCCGCCAGCAGGGCGTCGTTGGCGGTGCTGCTTTTGGAAAGGGCCTTTGGATTCATCAGCCACATCAGGTTGGAGAGATTCATATACATTCGGCCGCCTGCGGCAAACACCAGCCCCTTCATGGGGCTGGTGTCGAGCGGTATCTGCTCGAAAAAAGAGATCATCAAATCTTCCATCCAGCTGAGCCCAAAAGGTGATATGGGTACGTTGAGCGTCATCCCCTTGGACAGTGCGGCATCCACGTACAGCCGCCTGCGTTCCCCGGGCTTGGTTACCATTTCGAGTGCGAGGGGCACGTATTTGGTAATAGGACGCGCCTGCAACACGTATAGCCGACCATCGCTGTAAGCCCACTCGATATCCATTGGTTTTTCGTAAAGGCCTTCAATTTGGCAGATCATCTCAGTCAGCTCGCCAAGTTGGCCGTCGCTGAGGGTCAGCTCCGTCGAGCGAGAATCCTGACGTTCGATCGTGCCGCCATCCGAACCCAACCGGATCGAAACCTTTTTGGCGCCCCGCTTTTTCTCGATGATCTGCCGGCTGAATTTATCGACGATATAGTGATCGGGGGATGCAATCCCGGCAACGACCGACTCCCCCAGTCCCCAGTTTGCATCGATGACGGCCTCGTCGTAATCATTCGTGAGCGGATTGAGCGAAAAACCCACGCCGGCCACCTCGCTGTCGATTTGTTGTTGCACAACCACGGCGATGCGCGGCGACAGAACGTCGAAACCCTGCTCCTTCTTGTAGATGAGAACGCGCTCATCGAGGCTCGAGGCAAAGCAGAATCGCACCGCGTCTGCCAGATCGGTCAATTGCACGCCCAGTCGGGTCTCGTAGCCACCGGCGAACGAGGCCGACGACAGGTCTTCCTCGGGCGAGGACGAGCGTACTGCGAACCGCAGGTTGTCGCCCAGCATGGAAAGAGGTTTGCACAGGCCATCCAGTGCTTGGCGCTGGGTCCCAGTCAGCGGGAGGGCCAGGCAAAGCTCTTTTAGCTCATTGCAGAGGGTGGCCCACTTATCCGGCGTCGCTAGGGCCAGCGCAGACCATGTCGCGGACGCCTTAATCTCGTCGAACCAGGGCTTGAAGAACTCCGTGGTGAGCACGGCGCCGGGCGGAACTGGCAAACCCGCCTCGACCATTCGGATCAGAGAATAGCCCTTGCCGCCGACTTCCGTATGGGTCGACTGCGCGGCGCCAGGAAAAGAAATGATTGATGTCATGCTGGATAGATCAGGAAAGCAGCTCTTTAATTTTGGCTATGTGTGCGGGCCCGGTTCCGCAGCAACCGCCGACAACGGTGGCACCGGCTTGCAGCCAGTCAATAACATATCGGGCATAATTTGCGGGATCAAGATCTGATCGCAAATCAAGCAAACCATCAGTTTGTTTGTCTCCGTCCAGTTCCCAGTCTCCAGGTATGGGTTGGAATGTGTTGGCATATCCGCCAAAATTAAGCTAGGCCTGTTTCTAATAATTGCGGCAGGGCTTTGGTAATGCTTTCCGGCGCACAGCAGTTAGCCAGAAATCCCGAAACTGGCAAATCGGATAACACTTCTATAGCCTCGCTTATTGTTTCGTCGCTTCTCAATTCGATGATAAAAAAGCTTCGCCTTTTGATATGATGTCATCGTGGTCTTTTGGGCGTATCAGGTTGTTTAAAAGTTCACATGTCCTGTCTTTTAAAATTTTATCAGCCTTTGGCTCACCCATTCCTCTCCATTTATCAAGGGTTAAAAACGGCCATATGGTGAACAAGTGAGTCAAAACTGCCGCCCACAAAAGGAACCATGCCGGCACTGCCCAGACAGCTTGTCAAATGGTTAATGCATAGGGTCGTACTGGCCAGAAGATCGGCACCCCATCCGTTCCCGCTGCCGGAAGTCCCGCAGTGGGGGATGTTGTAAGAAGTCATTATTTCTGCGCAAGCCAGATTCAACAGCAACGTTTCAGGAGAGTAGAAACTGCCGGCATTCTTCATGTCAAAAGCAGCCGGAAGGCTTCCCAAAATAATTGGGGTTCCTTCTTTCACAAGCTGGCTATACACCAGTCCGGCAAGCAATTCAGCCGTCAATAGGGCCAGTGTTCCGGCCGGGGTGATGGGGCAGGTCGCACCGGACATACCATAATTGGAAAAAATAAGGGGCAGCCCTCTTTTAATTGCTGCATCCATTTTCATGGTGACTTCAGCATTTAAAACCAGCGGTGTAATGGGATTTACATAAGGGATCACAAATGGATAGGTTGACATTTCTCGATTGAGATGCTCACAAAGATCCAGTGCCGGGTTAAAACAACCCCAGTCGGAAATAAGCATCACCAGGGGTTTTGTCGTGTTGGCCATTATTTCTAAAACGCCATAAAGATCCGCGGTTTCCGAGGGAAGGTCCTGGATTACTCCGGGGGTTGAAATAAGGTCAAAAGCAGCAAGCGTATGACCCAGCCCAGCGGCTGCGGCCATGTGATGCCTGAAAAATGGTTGAATGTCGTTATTAACCGGATCTTGATAATGGAGATTGGTAACACCGATCCCAAAAACGGTATCCTGAGTTCCATTTCCGTTCAGTTCAAAACATGGGTTGCCCAGACGGTCATAAATCTTTATTTCAGGTGGAGCTGCGTTAATAGCCCATTGTACAAGCTCTTGCGGGATTCGGAGGCGATGATCTTCATGGGATTTTCCTATAGCTTTTTCGAGTAGATGCCTGGCTCTCTGATCATCAACCATCACGCCAGTTTTCCCAAGAATCGATAGGGCATCGTGGTGCACTTTTTTTATCTGCTCCTGAGACATGACCTTTATTTTTGGTTGCAACTCATACATGCATCACCTGTCTCCGATACCACTTTCTTTACGCTAAACTAAGCGGTTCCAGGTTCAGAGTTCCGGGTTGAGAGGTTGCAATATCCTGACATTGCTTATGTTTGAACACGACGCTCGGATGGGTCTTTTTCACTCAATGGGTGCAACAGCATTGCTGGCCCTATGAATGCGAAATCCCTTTAGGATGCAGCTCTTTAGGGCTCTTTAACCGGGAACCCTGAACGTTGAACCGCTCAACCTAGGTTTACATCTCTTATTTTTATCGTTTTAAACGGTCAAATAATCATCTTGAACTTGCTCACCCCTTACCAACCGGACATTTAAACTCACATAACCGGCAGTATTGAATTAATTTCCCCGGTCGCTTGTGCTCCTTGACCTCGATCTTTTCACAATGGTAAATATCCCTCTCCATCTGTTGATTGCACAACAGTCTGTTGTAAATGCCGTTTCTGCCCGGCAGCTGGTCAAGTCCGAGCTCAATTTCGCGGTAAATTCTTTTTTGAAATGCCATCTGCGGGCAAACGGTCCTACACGGCATCGCACAGCCTTTGCAAGGATTGAATTCAAGGACGCCTGTCATCGGTAACTGCACATCCAATAGAATGGCACGCAGACGAACCCTGGGCCCATAGGCCGGATTTACAAACAAATTATTTTTACCGATACATCCTAAACCGGCCATGACGGCTGCATCTTTGAGAAAAATCCCCCCGTTCTCAATATAATAAGGCAGATTGTGGATGTTATATCCCTTCTCCTTTTCGAGCCAATCAGATAGCCTGGCGTTAATATCAATCAGTATCCTATTGCCGAGCGTTCCACCCCGAAGTCCGTCCTGCCACCAGTCCAATTCCGGTTTATTCTCGGGATGTTCCACCCCAACCACGACAGCCGATCTGGCATTGTCCGGCCAGGCAATTTGTCCGGGCTCAACAATGCCGGAATCCTTCGTCCCCATGCCGTTAAACCGGTCAAGCTTACCAAACACGACATGCGATGGAGAATTTTGGAGTGTGTCAACATTTGCAATCCCGGCTATTGAGGCACCCAAATTTAGCGCCTGCTCAATGATCAGGGTATTGATATCTTTTATGTATTTTTCTGCCGTTTTTGCAATTCCTGCTTTGAGGCCATCCAGCTTTGCTCCGGAGGTTTGGCACTCGGTCATTTTGACGTATATCCTGACACCCTTCCAATCCATTATGCTCTCGCCCGGCTCCATGACCATAAAGGCGGCACTTGGATTTTCCTGCAAATTGGCGAATGTTCTATTGTTACCGAGCCCCATGAAAATGTTTTTTTCATCAACCATCCTGGGTGAACCGAAATAAGCTGAATTGACCTTGCCGTTTTTATCAGACGTGCTGAGCGTACCGAGCCGGGGTTGTTTGTTAAAGTATTTAATTAATTCTTCAGACATAAGCCACCTCCAATATTGTTGAAATTAGTTACATCCATTAACGTTCTTCCAATCATTATTTCTTAAATATCGCATAGGTCGCCAGGCCTTTTGCAATCAGGTTATCCTTGTCGTGCCTGATCTCTACATCATGTTTGTTTTTTTGTCAGACAGACAAAAAAATCAGTGTTATCTGTGTTCATCAGTGTCCCATTCTAAAAAAACTGAAATCATTTCAACAAAACTATTATAAAAATTCCCGAATGAGCGAATTTACCAATTCAGGTTGCTCGTGGATTACCCAATGGCTACCGTCCGGGATTCTCTTGATCGTCAAATCACCTACGTATTCTCCAAGGCCCTCCAGGTTACCGCTCAGCAGCGCCTGATCCTGCTCCCCCCAAATGACCAGGGTGGGGATCTTGACCTCCAGCATTTCGTGGGGCAGATTCATAATCCCTTTTATCTTTTCCTCATCATCTTTTGAAGTGGGCGGATATAAGGGCGAGGCCCGGTAATAATTCAGGCCGCCGGTCAGGGCCCCCGGCCGTGACCATGCTTCGTTATACCTTAAACGGTCCTCCTGCGTCATTTCCCACTTGCTGCCGAATTGAGAAAGTGCCGCCATAAGCCCGGCATAGTTGTTTTCCGATAAAATCCCATCCGCTTCAGGCGTACGAAACATCAACATATACCGGCTGGCCTTTTGCTGAGCGGGGTTGTGTAATAGCTCCCGGGCGAATACGGCCGGATGCGGCGAATTGACGATAATCAGCTTCTCCAGCCAGTCCGGATAACGCATGGCAAAAGACCACGCCACCGCCCCACCCCAATCATGGGCGACCATGATGAATTTCTTATGGCCCAGATATTCGGCCAGAGCGCGCAGGTCTTCGATCAGCTCTTTGATATGATACTTTGCAACATCCGCCGGTTTGGACGACAGGTTGTAGCCCCGCATATCCGGGGCTACCGCCTGATGATCTTTACCGATGTCGGCGAGTTGATTCTGCCATTCACCCCAGAATTCCGGAAACCCGTGGACAAACATCACCAGTTTCCCGGTTCCGACACTGACATAATGAAGCCGGACGCCGTTGACGTCGGCGTATTGACTCTGGAACTCGGACATAATGGATCTCCTAATCAAAGGTTATTGTATGTTCGGGTTTACAGGTCCAGAGTTCACCGTTCAAGGTTGAATTTCCTTTACGGTATTCTCACGTACAGGGTTTACTGTTCCCTCCGGCCCAAACCTTTGGACCGGACGTAAGATTAGCTTGCCTTAATAAATAACCTTAAATCCTTATATTGCTCGGTTTCTTTTTTGGTAGCTTTCCGGCCTGAAAAAATGGCCTCTAAGGTATGGTTTCACTTTTTAACATTTCATCAACGTAATATCAACAAGTTAGCTTGGCTTTATCTTTTCCTTACGGCTCTCGTCCACCATGCCGCCAGCACCCCGGATATAAAACCAAACAGATGACCCGTCCAGCTTATACCCGGCACATAGATGAACAAAGATTGCAGAATGCCGCCATATAGCAAGAATATCGCCAGGGAGATGATCAACGCTTTCCAATCCCGGCGAAATAAACCCAAACACATCAAGAATCCGATCAGGCCGAAAATGACTCCGCTGGCACCGACATGAATGGCGCCCCCATCGCCCGCTAGCCAGACCAGCCCGCCGCCTACCAGAACAATGAACCAGAGCGCCCTGAACGTCAGTTTGCGGCTGAATGACAACGACACGCTCAGCAAAACGAAAAGTATTCCCGAATTGGCTATGAGATGGCGCAGATCGACATGCAAAAACGGTGTAAAGACGATACCTGCCAGACTGTCGAGTTGTTGCGGCTGCAGTCCGTAACGCCGCAAATCCACCGGCAGAACAAGATTGATGACATACACCAGCCAGAGGATGGCAATTGCTGCAAACGCTATTCGTAAATTTTGGCGTACTTTCATGCCGCATGCTCAGATTAAAAATCGATATACAACATAATTTCCGGCAGCCTCTTTTCAGGCTGTGGACCATTTTCGGGTACCAGCCAACGTCGCAATATACTCTCCTTTCATTCCCCGCTTGTTATACCGGAAAATCGTATCAACGAGATTTTTATGCAACAGTCCAAAGGTTTCGACATAGCGTTTACTGACCCAGCGGTAATACTTTTCCATGCTTTTCATATTTTGCGGAAACAAGATGCGGACAAGCTCATCAATCACATCTTCAGCCAGGGTCGTATTGAATCCATACATACAAATGAATTCCACGTTGTCTTGAGGGGTAAACCCGAACATTTTGTATTTACGGGCGAGTTGTTTCATCCGCCTAGTGTTGTTTAGGCTGAAATGATAGACGTTGCGTGTAAATCGGAGGTTCGAACATTTGATCTGACGCAAAAGAGCTGCTTTGCGCCTGTCCAACATTCGAAAATCAAGTGTTTGCGTGAAATTGACCTGGATATGGCGGGATGCCATCTCCTCTAGTAAATCAACTGCGTTCGGATGTGATAGGATATTATCATCCAAAAGAATCAGCTTGCGTCTGCCTGCGAGCAGAGTATCCAAATCACTTACCTGACGAGGTGGGCCTTCCTTGACCGGCACAATACAAAAGGCGCATCGGAAAGGGCAGCCCCGCGTCAAAAAACCGATCGCCCGGTCGCCGAGTTCCGGATAGAGATCATAATCAGGAGAGATATTTTCGATATTAGCTGGCAGACGCCTGTGGATATCGACACCTGAGCCGCCCAACATGAGGGATTCACCATAATATTGACGTAGCTTTGAGATGCGTTGATCCGTAGTATGGTTATGAAAAACGGCGCTGGCATATACAGTTTCGGGGCCTTTGATGCAGCAATCCTTATATCCCAGAATCACCTTACGTCCCTGTTCCTTATGATATCGGCTAAGTTTCATCAATGCAAAATTCGGCAGGCGGCCATCAACATCAATGAGGAGAATCGTTCCAGGTCGAATGCGAACAGATTTACGCTTGGATAGCCGGGGTATCTCGTTTTTATGAATTATAAGGCGTTTCTTGCGTAATTTGTGGGGGAATTGGGATGCAGCCCGGTCGGTTAAGGTTGCTACGAATTGCATCTGCGGCAGCAACTCATCTATTAATTTAATCCAATCCGGAAAGCGTTTGGCGGTGCAAAAACGGCTGGGACGATCCAGCAGAATTAATCCCGGTGTTTTCAAGGGATCGAAGCTTTTAGGAAAGGCATCCAGCAGGTGCCGGCATGCATCCAGAATCGGTATCATCATTCGCCTTTGCCATTGAGATAAACCCATCCATTCTGATCGCATATCACACGTCTTTTGGGTCCATCCGGCAGTCTTCACGTGAAGATATTCAGGCAACAGACGCTGTAGGATTGCCAATGTGTTTCGCGGGAGAATTCGTCCGTATCGAAAGGCTTTTTTATGCAGACGTTCCAGGAAGACAACCGGATCCGTCAATAGTGAATCCCCATCAAATAACGCATAAAACCGGGTGATCCGCAGGTAAGGATTGTTGAAATCAAAATCATCGCTGCCCCTATGCGACTTAAGATCAGGGCCGTAAGCCAACATAAAATGTTTGGCCAAGTTGCTGTGATCCCGAATTTTCTGTATCACCATCATAGGAGAGAGATAACGGCATTCCTGTTTGGTGATTTTTTGGATGCGGCCATCGCCATAGAGCTGCAACCCGTGGCCGATTAAATCATATTTGATATTCGAACCTTCAGTTTCAGGATGTTGGGCCAGATAAAATTCCAGCTGCAATGGCTGTTTCGGGAAGTTGAGCAGACGATTTTTCTGATAGGGAATATGCGGTAAATAGCGCGTACCGGCCATCGACAGCGCCATCAGCTGCAATTTTTCCCTTTCCCTTGAATGAGAGGATAAGATCGTCCACTTCGGAATGGTTCCTTTGCGACAGGGAAAAATAAATTTACCGGTTTGATTCAGGCGGGCGTTGGTATAGTAAAGTTCTAATAGATACATTGAATCGGATTACAGCTCCGCATTGAGCCATGAGGTCAACAG
>CALZJV010000750.1 GCA_945787595.1 uncultured Desulfobacterales bacterium
GTTTCAATATGCCTTCGGCAACCAATTGATCAAGGGCCGAGGTCACTTCATCACAGATAATCATCTCGGGCTTTGCCGCCAGGGCGCGAGCAATGCAAACCCTCTGCTTTTCACCTCCTGACAGCTCCGCAGGATAGCGATCTTTATATTTCGTTGGTGTTAATTCAATCATTTCCAGTAGTTCTTTGATCCGGTCATCCTTTTCCCTACCTTTCATGCCAAAGTAAAATGTGAGGGGACGTCCGATGACATCTCTTACCCTCTGTCTGGGATTGAGGGCTGTGTCCGGCATTTGATAAATCATTTGCATGATCCTGAGAGTTTCAGGTTTGCGTGATTTTAAGGCCGGCGGCAGCTCCTTGCCGCCATAGATGACCTTCCCTTCAAGCGGCGGCAGCAGACCGGTGATGACCCGAGCCAGTGTGCTTTTGCCGCTGCCGGATTCGCCGACCAATGCGACGGTCCTGGCGCGTCTGACTTTAAGATCGATGTCTTCAAGCACCTTTTCACTGACTTTGCCGGTATAACTGGCCGACACATTTTCAACTTCCAGGACGATATCATGTTCTGTGGCAGACAGATCCCTGTCCTCCCTGAGTGTGCGCACGGAGAGCAATGCTCTGGTATACTCCTCTTTTGGATTGGCCATCAGTTCCCTGGCATTATTTTCTTCAACCAGATCACCGTATCTGAGCACCATAATGCGGTCGGCTAACTGAGCCACTACGGCCAGATCGTGAGTGATGTAGATGGCGGCCGTGTTAAATTCTCTGGTTATTTTCTTGATG
Organism: uncultured Desulfobacterales bacterium; assembly: GCA_945787595.1. The sequence continues at coordinate 789 of CALZJV010000750.1, forward strand.
GCGGCCAGAACTTCTATCTGCGTTGTAACATCCAGCGCTGTCGTCGGTTCATCAAAGATGATGAGATCAGGTGTGCAGGCCATCGCCATGGCTACCATGGCACGCTGCAGCTGTCCGCCCGAAACCTGATGGGGATAGCGGTAACCTATCCCTTCAGGATCCGGCAGCAGGAGACGCCGATAAATGTCTACAGCCTTTTCTTCCGCTTTGTGAAAATTCATTAGACCATGCCGCATCGGCGCTTCGGCATACTGCTTTATAAGCTTATGCGCCGGATTAAATGAGGCTGCGGCGCTTTGAGCGACATAGGAGATACGCACGCCCCTGACTTTTCTCAATTCCTCTTCCGACGCGCCGAACAGTTCCATGCCGTCAAAGACAATCGAACCGGAGGATATGCGACAGCCCCCCCGGGTGTAGCACATGGAAGCAAGCCCGAAGGTCGATTTTCCCGCTCCGGATTCCCCGATCAGACCGAGAACTTCACCTTTGTCCAAAGTGAGATCAAGGCCTTTTATGATCGGCATCCATTTTTCTTCCTCTGAACTGTAGCCTTCTATCTCTATTTTTCTCATTTCAAGTAGACGGGCCATTGATAACCTACCTTTAGTTTAATCTGGATATTATTTGGAATGACGATTGCCGAATGACGAATTGTAGATGTCGCTTCCCTCATCCATTTAAAAGATATTGGATACAATAATAAATTAGATCGATAGAATTCCTTAATTCGTCATTTGTCATTTGTCATTTGTCATTTGTCCCTCTTTAGTCCTTCAGTCCGCTTGCGATCTGCAGAAACCAGTCAACAATTAAGTTTACACCAACCGTCAGGAATGCGATGGCACCCGCCGGCCATAGTGGCGTAAGAATGCCGAAGGTGATCGCCCCTGCATTCTCCCGAACCATGCCTCCCCAATCCGCCGTAGGTGGCTGGATGCCAAGGCCTAAAAAGCTTAGCGCGGCGATGAACAAAAATACGAAACAGAACCGCAGGCCGAATTCCGCAACCAGCGGCGGCATTGCATTCGGCAGGATTTCTTTGCGCATAATCCACCATATTCTTTCACCACGAAGCCTGGCGGCCTCAACGAACTCCATGACTGCTATATCCATGGCTACGGCTCGCGACAGGCGATAAACCCGCGTAGAGTCCAGCACCGCAATCACCACTATTAAAGCACTTACGGATGTTCCGACCACAGACAGCGCTATTAATGCAAAGATAAGTGTGGGGAAAGCCATCAAAATATCAATAATGCGACTTAGACTCAGTTCAGTCCAGCCCCCGAGTGTTGCCGCAAAAAATCCTAAAAGGGAGCCGATAAAAAACGAAAGCATGGTTGTAACAAACGCTATCACGATTGTATTCCGCGCACCGTAAACCAGACGCGTGAACATGTCTCGGCCTAAATGATCGGTTCCAAGATAATTTTCGCTGCTCGAAGGCATCCAGACGTCGCCGACAATTTCCGTTTCCCCGTATGGGGCGATCCATGGTGTGAACAGAGCGGCAATGACATTAATGAGTACCATTGCGATGCCGACGCGAGCACTTAGCGGTGATTGTCTGAGTAATTTTATAAAAGCCATCTGAATTATTCTCCTTATCTTGGATGCAACAGCCTGGGGTTGCTGAGAATTGATAGTATATCGGCTAAAAGATTAAGCGAGACATAAACGGCGGCAAAAATAAGGCCGCTGGCTTGAACAACGGGAATGTCACGTTTCGAAACGGAGTCCACCAAGAGCTGCCCCAAGCCCGGATAGACAAATACGACTTCAACAATCACCACGCCGACCACCAGATAAGCCAGATTAAGCGCGACCACATTAATCACCGGCGAGAGGGCGTTCGGAAATGCGTGCAAAACAATGACCCGCATGCGCTTTAAACCTTTTAATTGCGCCATCTCGATATACGCGCTGGCCAAAACATTGATGATGGCTGCCCGCGTCTGGCGCATCATGTGAGCGGCTACAATAAACGTAAGCGTCAGGCTGGGAAGAATAATTGCATGTATCTTTTGCCAGAACGACATCTGGTCGTTTATGTTGGAAATACTCGGAAAGACAATTAGCTTGACCGAG
>CALZJV010000751.1 GCA_945787595.1 uncultured Desulfobacterales bacterium
TGCAGGATAATTTCGCCATCTCTCTTTTGCAATTTGAGCTATGAGAGGACTTTTTTAAGAAATGGCTTTCACAATGACCATAGTCACATCGTCACTTTGGGGAGCGGTGCCTCGAAATGCTTCCAGGGCATTTGTTATGGCATTTAAAATTTCTTGCGATGAGAATTGACTATGTTGACGGATAATTTGTCGTAATCGAAATTTTCCAAATTTTTCAGAATTCGGAGTTTCTGTTTCCCAAATTCCGTCTGTGCCGATAGTAATGATTTGTCCCGCGGACCATCCTGAAAGCTTATACTCCTTAAAAGCATAAGTTGCGTCAATTCCAAGCACGGATCCCTGTCCGTGTAATTCATTAATCGAGCCGCTGGATGGGTCATAAACAATGGCCGGATCATGTCCCGCCCGCACCCAGCGCAGTTCCCCTTTGTTAGAATCAATAACCATTAAAAATAAGGTCATGAAATCACACGACTCAAAAGTATCCAGGCATAAGAGCCGGTTGACATCAGCCACCTTTTGGGCAAGGTTTCCGGGCTGTGCCATTCTGCTTCGCAGAAATGCCCGGGCCGTGGTCATGAGCAAAGCTGCCGGTACACCATGTCCAACCACATCTCCAACAGCGATACCGACCCGTCCTTCACCCAGTTCAGGGAATTGGAAAAAATCGAAATAATCACCACCGGTTTCATCACAATAGATACTTCTTCCCGCGATATCCAATTTTTCCATTTGCAGCGGCTTTTGAGGGAGCAAGTTCTGTTGGACGTCCATGGCAAGGTCCATGGTTTCTTTCATTTTGCTGCGCTCTTCAAGTTGCACCACCATGGTGTTGAAGCTGTGGATAAGCTCTCCGACTTCATCTTTAGTTATTGTCGGCGTCAGGGTGACAAAATCTCCGCGTGCGACTCTATTGGCCGTATCGGAGAGCGCTTTAATTGATGAAACTGTGCGACCCATTATGAGTTTGATTAACAGCAAGATGACTAAAATAAAAGCCGTTCCGGTAATAAAGTAGTAAAGGCGAAACCGTATGACGGATGAAAGGATTTGTTTGCCGGGGGCTATCATTATTAGGGTCCAGGGGGCTTCCTTCAGCCGATAATATCCGCTTACTTCAGACGGGAAAAACCCACTGCTCATCACAGTTCCATATGATTTTTCATTCATAGCCGTCAACGTTTTTACCTCCAGACCCTTATTATTGTCGCCCAGTTGGCGCCGATCTTCAGGTTTCGCGCTGGAGAGAATTTTTCCTGAGTCATCTACCAGGTATGCTTGGTCGCTTTGCCACCAACCCGAGGATAAAATCGTATTGATGAGATAATTAAAGTTCAGTACCACTTCCAGTCTGCCGACGGATCTACCGGTCTCGGATTTAGTCTCGGATTTAAGATCGGAGACAAGCGCAACAGTTTTATTTGCTACAGGTGAATCAAAGCGCGGTAGCGTAACTTGCAGCGAACTGCCCGTTCGCAATGGGATAAAGCCTCTCTTGGCGACCTCCAGGGGTCTTCCCGCATCCGTCCATGTCAGATTGACCCGGGCAACGCCGTCCAGTTTCTCTAGCTGCTCGATAACCATCTTATGAACATAGCCGGTGTATGGATTATCGCCTGTTGTATGGAACATCTTCAGCCATTCCTTGGCCCGTCCAAGGCGCATATCCACGTTGTGAGCTGCCCTTTGCAATTTTAGCGTCGCGGCTTCGCCCCATTGCGATATTAGAATGTTTCTGGCATAAATAAAACCAGCTATTCCCATGCCGGCCAGCAGAAGCGCCACGGGAAGGAACATATACAATGCCAGGCGTTGCTGCAGGCCCTTGAGTTTTATCATTGTCATTATTTCCTAACCCGGGTCTGGTATTTTCGCAAGCATATCGGTGATGACCACTGTGTTCGAATAAGTACGGGAATTTTTATCCCCGGTTTCCAGCTGGATTCTTAATCCGTATTGATCCCCTTTAGCATTGATTTTTTGGACCACATTCCGCGGAATAAAAACATATCCCATGTGCGAGGGAACTTTTACAAAAAAATAGGCAACATTATTTTCGTTTTTAGAGATATCGATGGATGCCCTCGCCTCTGTTTGATGGTTGAAAACCATGTGGCCCAAGTTATCGGGAATATCCCACTTCCAAATGATATTGCCGAGCGAGTCGGGATAAAATTTAAACGAACGTGAAGAAATAATCGGTAAATCAACGATTGATTTGAATTTACAAGTGCCTTCTGTGATCTTGCCGTCGACGGTGGTCACTTTCAAGCGGTAGGTCCCGGGAACCAGCGCTTTGGAAAAATCGGCCCGGAACCAGCTGTCAAACTGCCAGGTGTCACTATAAAACCATTGGCTCTTAATCGCATCATATAAACCGAAAATTTCTTCATCGGAATCAAACCTGTATTTGGACAGTGTAACCGGTGTTCCATCGGGAGCATACAGTTTCACGTCTGCAACGCTGCTGCGATCTGTCAGGATATGACCATTTTTATCAACCAATCCAAATGTCAGCCGGTTTATATTGCGTCCGTTTTCGTATCTTCGGTTTTGAACATACATCCAGGATACTTCGGCCGCGAAGGCATCGCTCAGGAACAAAAAAATAAAAACAGCGATGAATTTTTTCATTTTTTAAATTCCTCCTTCCACTGTTGAGTCGGATTGGATCATGACACTGCGGACATACCGCATTTCGACTTCTTCATACGCCTCTCAGGGGTGCCGATTTATGGAAGACGGGGAATTGTTTCTGCGGCCCTTAGATGGAGCAGTAGCCGGTTATCGTTGTGTATTAAGGTATTAACGGCAATTCCCATTTTTCTTGGCCCATTTTAAATAGGTACAATCTCCCAATTCACAAGCTTTCTGAAAATCGTTGCAGGCAGGCTCAAAATCACCCGAATTAAGGTAGCCATTCCCCCGGCTGCTGTATGCCGCTGCATAATTCGGATCAAGATTGATGGCTTTTTCGAAATCAATCATCGCCAGCCGGGGATGACCAAAATTTTCATGGGTAACACCTCGTTTGTAATAGGCTTGGGCATTATCCGGATCAAGCTGGATGGCCCGGTTGTAGTCGTCTATGGCGCGGTGATATTGAAAAAAATGTCTATGGATATCCGCGCGGTCTATATAAGCTCTCACATTACGCGGGTCAAGATCCAGTGCCTGGTCATAATCCAACATTGCGTCTTGGGGTCGGCCGATATGTTTGTAGACAAGCCCCCGGGCGATATGGGCATAAGCGCTTTTAGGGGCAAGGAGGATAGCGAGATCATAGTCTTTAAGCGCAAGATCGTATTGCTTTAAATTTTTATAGGCGACCCCGCGGGCGATAAATGTCCCGGCATTATGCGGGTTTAAGCGGATGGCCTGGTCGTAATCCTTAATGGCGCTTTGATATTGGCCCAATTTTTTTTTCGCAACCCCCCGGTTGTGATAGGCTCTCGCGTCATCCGGATCCAGGCGGATGGCCTGGTCGTAATCCTTAATGGCGCTTTGATATTGGCCCAATTTTTTTTTTGCAATCCCCCGGATGTGATAGGCTCTGGCGTCATCCGGATCCAGGCGGATGGCCTGGTCGTAGTCTCTAATGGCGCTTCGATATTGGCCCAATCTTTTTTTTGCAACCCCCCGATTGGTGTAGCTATTGGCCTTATTAGGGGCGAGACGGATGGCTTGGTTATAATCCTCAATTGCGAGAAAGTACTTCTTCAACTTTTTATAGGAAGCGCCACGGTTTGCATAGATACCGGCATTATCCGGGTCAAGGCGAAGCGCCTGGTTATAATCTTCGATGGCACGAACAAATTGGCCGAGTTTGCTGTAAGTATACCCCCGATTGTTAAAGCTAACTGCATCATTGGGATCCAGTTGAATCGCCCGGGAAAAATCCCTTAGGGCGTAATAGAATTGTCCTAATTTTCTGTAGGCGACTCCTCGGTTTCGGTAGTGCTCGGCATTATCCGGATCAAGACGGATGGCTTGGTTATAGTATTTCAGGGTTTGCCGGGAGGAATTATTTTGTTCATCTGCCTTTTCAGCAAAAATGACCGTGGAAAACACTAGAAATCCCAAGGTAAAGATGCAGGTTTTTATAAACAGTTTCATTTTATTAACCTCCTCGGTAAAAGCCCATGGGTATGGCTCAAGTAACTTCCAGATAGCCAAGTTTTGCCGCCTCGACGGCACGGCCGTCCGGATCCTTGACATAGACCATCAGGTGATGTGTCGTCTCCGCCTCTTTTGAGCCTTTCATGTCTTTCATCTCCGCCGTGCCTTTCTGGATATCGATCAGATGATAGGCGAAGCGGTAGCCCTCGATCTCGGATTCATGGATGATGACACCTACGTGTCCGGAATGGTCTGTTGCGGATCCGGAATCTTGTGAAAAGGCCGGAAGGACCAGGGCAACTGCGAAAAAAATTGGAACGATATAAAAAATTATACATTTATTCATGGTGTTATCCTTTCTTTAAAATTAACTCTCGTATGTTTTTAATTGTATTTGACCATCTCGTAAAAAGTTAAAATTCTCAAATTTCGATCTCATAACCTGTTGAAATTATTAAGTGTGAAATTCGAAAATTGGCTC